>JAYVZR010000045.1:0-2491 GCA_043783135.1 Ferruginibacter sp.
TACACGTTATATCTATAAGGTTACTGGTGTTTTTAAAATAAGCAGAGGTTAAAAACACCAGTAACCTTATTACACGTTATATCTATAAGGATAAAAACAACAACCCAAATAAGATAGACAGTATCCTGATAACTTCTTATGCAAATGCCTCCAGAAGTTATACTTATGGTTTGGAACTGACCAGTAAAGATAAAATCACCAAATGGTGGAATTTAACAACCAATGTAAATTTATTTCATGTCACCATCGAAGCAGATAATATTGCCGGCGGTATCAATAACAGCCAGTTTAGCTGGTTTGCCAAAATCAACAACGAATTTAAATTGCCCAAAAATTATTCAATCCAGTTAAGCGGCGATTACCAGGCCAAAACTTTAATATTACCCGGTGGTGGCGGCGGTGGTGGACGTGGCGGCTTTATGTTTGGCGGCGGCAACCTTCCTTTGGCCCAGGGCTATATCAACCCTTTGTACGGTGTTGATATAGCTATTAAAAAAGATTTTTTAAAAAATAATGCCGCATCGCTTGTTTTGCAGTTTAGCGATATATTCGCCTCAAGGATTAACAGCACTCATTCAGAATCTGTTTATTTTGTACAGGATTATACACGCCAAAGAGACCCGCAGGTTTTACGCTTAAATTTTAACTGGCGCTTTGGTAAAATAGATGCCAGCCTGTTTAAACGCAAAAATTTAAAGGGCGATATGGAAAATCTTCAAAACAGTCAGCAGGGAGCAGGGGGACAATAAGCCAAGGCTAAAAACATAAAAAAAGCAGTACAAAAAGTGCTGCTTTTTTTTGCGTAAAATATTTAAGTTAATTTGCTGCCTCATAATAAAATAATTCATGAAGAACATAAATGTAAAAAAGCTTTTACCACACCTTATTGCAATAGTGGTTTTTTTATTGGTAACGGTGATTTTTTGTAAGCCTGCACTTGAACCGGGAGTTATAATGCAACAAAGCGATTATGTTCAGGCCGATGGAATGAAACATCAATCTATGCTTTACAGGGAAGCACATGGGGTTTTCCCTTTGTGGGTAACCAGTAGTTTTGGAGGCATGCCTGCTTATAATATTATATATGAAGGAGCTTACTCACCCTTATACACAGTAGATAAGCTTTTTCAATTGTGGTTGCCAAAGCCTCTTAACTTTTTCTTTTTAAGTTGTATTTGTTTTTACTTTTTATGCATCTGCCTTCGTATAAGGCCTTATGTTGCTATACTGGGAGGTTTGGCATTTGCTTACTGCAGCTATAACCCCATATTAGCAGCTGCAGGGCATGATACAAAATTGCTGGCATTGGCTTATGCGCCTGCATTGATTGGAAGTATCCTTTTGTTATTTGACAAAAAATATATCAGTGGTTTTATTTTTACTGCGCTTTTTTCTACCATGCACCTGATGCAAAACCACCAGCAGATTAGTTATTATGTGCTGATAATAATTGCCATAATGACCATTTTTTTTATCGTAAAATGGATAAAGGAAAAAGACACCAAACACCTGGTAAAGGTTTTACCATTGGCATTGGGTGCCGCATTGATAGGTTTTCTGATCAATGCTATATTGTTATTACCCGTTTTGGACTATGCCAAATATAGTAAACGTGGCGGCCAATTGGTAATGGATAATAAGGTAGATGGCAAAACAAATGTTATAAAAAAAAATAAAACTACGGGTCTTTCAAGAGAATATGCTTTTCAATGGAGCTATGGTAAAATGGAGTCTTTAAGTTTATTGTTTCCGGGTATAACCGGGTATGGATCATATTATGCCATGCGTGATGGAGAGTACAATATATTTCCAAAATTATCAGAAACATCCAACCTAAGCAGTTATCTGCAGGAAAAATTAAATGTTCCGGAAGACCAGGCTGCAGATATTTCCAACAATCTTTCCGGCAGCGTTTATTGGGGCGATAAACCCTTTACCGTTGGCTCTGTTTATTTGGGCGCATCTATTTGCTTTTTATTTGTTTTGGGAATGTTTTTATTGGATAATAAACACAAATGGTGGATATTAACGGCAAGCATTTTTGGTATTATACTGGCCACGGGTAAAAATATGCCGGGAATTAATAATCTACTATTTGACTATCTGCCAATGTATAATAAATTTCGCACCCCCGAAATGGCACTTGTTATTCCCCAAATTTTGTTTCCCGTTTTATCAGTACTTGCAACACAAAAAATACTTGACACTGATGATGCACTTGTAATAAAAAAATTAAGGCTAAGTGTAATAACAATGGCAGGGATATTTATTATTGCAGGCTTATTATATTTTAGCCTCGATTACACAAAGGAAAATAAACAAAGAACTACTGCAGTAAATACAGCTTTTGCCACACCCGACAGTACCTTGAATATAAAAATGCAGGAGATCAATCAAAAATATGAAGGATTGGTTGATAATAGGGTATACGAGAATTTTTTGCAACAAACAAAGGGGGATACAAAGGTTGCAAGAGCCGTAGTAACGGCCT
>JAYVZR010000046.1:0-2489 GCA_043783135.1 Ferruginibacter sp.
TTGGAGAAAAACTGGCGGTATAGCCACTGTGAAGTAGATATTATCGCTGCCAAAAATAATATCCTGCATTTTATAGAAATAAAAACAAGACGATCAAAAAAATTTGGGCTTCCCGAAGAAAAAGTAGGCAGAAAAAAAATGGAAAACCTTATCAAAGCAGCTGAAGAATATCTCTATCTTCAACCTCAATGGAAACGCATCCAGTTTAATATTTTATCTATCTCCATGATTGCTGAAATGCCTGTGGAATATTTTTTTATTGAGGATGTTTATCTGTAGAAAGTACGCCATTTTTTGCCATTTTTTGCATTTTTTCTACCCATTTAAAAGTAGCCGGGCAATACTGTATATTTTGTTTATGTACATGCAAGTATTCTGTAACTTTCTTTTTTGTAAGATGAGGAAAACCTGAGCAGTCTGCAGGACGCACAGGATAAATTGAACATTTATTATCTAAAGGATTAATAAACTGGCAGGGCTGTTTTTTATTTTGCCAGTCGCTATCCTTTTTTTCAAATACAAGCCATTTTTCTTTAAAGGCAAGCGGTGTCATTTTTAAATGCGCGGAAATTCTTTTAATATCTTTTGGTGTAAATGTAGGCGTCATTTTTTTGCAACAATTACCGCAGCTTAAACAGTCAATCTCCTGCCACACTTCTTTATCCGCATGATCAGCCATTTTGTGTAATGCCTTAGGGGGATTATTTTCTAACCTGGTTAAGAAAGACCTCATTGATTTTTTATATGCCAAAACTTTTTTCCTGAATGAGCGAAGATTAACTATCATTATTTGATTTAATATTGCTGAGTTAAACGAAATTAGCGTAAACAATTCAATAAATGCTACTCAGAAAATCAAAAAAAATAGTCAGCACCAATGATGTGGCAAGCATATAAAAAAGGATTTAAGGCCTACCTGCAATTAGAAAAATCGCTTAGCGATAATTCTGTAGAAGCTTACCTGTATGATATTGAAAAGCTTACCACTTACCTATCAGAAACAGATGAATTAAAAACACCCCGGCAGGTTACACTAAAAGATCTTGAAAAATTTATTCAATGGATAAGCGAATTAGGGATGACGCCTGGCTCTCAGGCAAGGATTATATCGGGGCTAAAAAGTTTTTTTAAATATTGTTTAATAGAACAAATTATTGCTACCGATCCATCCTGCCTGCTGGAATCGCCCAAATTAAAAAGAACCTTACCTGATATACTTCACTTTAATGAAATTGAAAAAATAATTGGCCAGCTTGATTTAAGTAAGCCTGAAGGCGGCAGAAATAAAGCAATGCTGGAAACCCTTTACAGCAGCGGATTGCGGGTAAGCGAACTGGTAAACCTTCGCATAAGCTGCCTTTTTCTGGATGTTGGTTTTATCAGGGTAATTGGCAAAGGTGATAAAGAAAGGCTGGTTCCGATAGGCAGTGATGCCATCAAATACATCAACATTTACCGCAATAATATCCGTGTACACATTGTTGTTAAACCGGGAAATGATGATATATTATTTTTAAACCGAAGAGGGAGCAAACTTAGCAGGGTAATGATATTTTTAATTATTAAGGAGCTTGCCCGTAAGGCTGCCATCATTAAAACAATTTCGCCGCATACTTTTCGTCATTCCTTTGCTACACATCTTGTTGAAGGTGGTGCCGATCTTCGTGCGGTACAGGAAATGCTGGGCCATGAAAGTATTACCACCACAGAAATTTATACGCATCTTGACAGGGAATTTTTAAGGAATACTTTGCAACAATTTCATCCGGCGTTTAAATAGTGCTCCTAAAGCTTTTGGCCTTTTGCTTTAAGCTTTCTGCCTTCTATCTTAAAATTAATTCTTTAAAATAGTAAACTCTACCCTCCTGTTCAACTGCCTGTTATCATCGGTATCATTGTCCACAACAGGTTTGGTTTCGCCATAGCCATGAGAAATGATCCTGTAGGAAGGAATACCGGCGGCAAGGATATAATTTACCACAGACCTTGCCCTGTTATCGCTTAATTTAAAATTATACTCATCGCTACCCCTGCTGTCTGTATGGGCACTCATTTCAATTTCAACAGCCGGGTTTTCATTCAGCATTTTAACAACCCTGTCCAGCTCAACAAACGATTCGGACCTTAAATCCCATTTATCAAAATCAAAATAAACATTATTCAATCTCACCACCGAACCAATTTCAATAGGCACCAGGTATAAGTCTTTATGTATCTCTTTGTACCCTGCTTTTATCAGGGAATCTAAATTTAGGTTTTCGGATATGGCAAAAAAGTGATCCGCCTGTGCCCTGATCAGGTAATTTTTATCGTACGGCAATACCATTTTAAATGAACCATCTGTTGGATTAGACACCCCATTACCAGCTATCGTACCATCGGGTAAGGTTTCATATATCAGCGTAGAAAAAAGTGGCTCGTTTGTTTTTTTGTTATATACATTTCCGCTAACCAGTATCACGGGGTCAGGCTTTTCCCTTTCCAGCAAT
>JAYVZR010000047.1:0-17292 GCA_043783135.1 Ferruginibacter sp.
CAGTTTAGCAGGATTAGATGTATTTTTTCCATTTTTATATACTCCATATATTTTCACTTCTTCTGTAATTGCTTCTATTTTTTTTATCACTTTATAAAATTGTTCTAAACTATCAAACTCAACATCTGCATGAAAAGAATATTTAAAGTCGCTGCCCGGAATGGGGAACGATTGTAATTTGCTAAGATTGATACCTGAGTCGGCAATTTTTGTAAGCACTTTAGCAAGGCTCCCTTTTGAATGATCTGTATGAAAATTAATGGAAGCTTTATCAGCTCCATTTATCTCCTTTACTCCTTCCGCTCTTTGCAATATTAAAAAACGGGTGTAATTATTTTTAAGCGTATGAATATTGGGAGCAATAATATCAAGATTATAAATTTCAGCAGCAAGCTTACTGGCAATAGCGGCTACATGTTTACTTCGGTGCTGATACACCAATTTTGCACTTAGTGCCGTATCTTCTTTTTCTACCAGTTTCCAATTATATTTATCTAAAAAACCAAAGCATTGCTGTATAGCCATTGGGTGAGAATGTACTTCACGAATGTCGGTTAACTGTACACCCTGGTTTACCATTAAATGCTGGTTTATTTGTAAATAAACTTCGCCAATAATACTAAGGTTGCTTTTTTGCAATAGGTTATAATTTGGTAAAATGCTTCCGGCTATTGAATTTTCAATGGCCATTACGCCCCCATTGCTTTCGCTTTTATCACCTGCAATATCTATAACTTCTTTAAAAGTAGAGCAACATATAACTTCTATAGTTTTGCCAAAAAAGCTTCTTGCAGCTTCCTGGTGAAAACAACCCTCAAAACCTTGTATAGATATTTTATTCATAGGGCCATTACTAACGGCAGCCTTTGGTACATTATTAAAATTTTGCTTAATACTCATATTGCAAATAATATTTGGGCAATCGTTTTTTTTGTATAAAAAAATCCCGACCTTTTAGCCGGGATTCTTTTTTATGTTAATCTGTTTATTTTTCAGTGTTTAACAAAAGCCTCCCGCTCTATTTTTAAAATAGAAACTAAAATAAAATCGGGTGTATATTGTATTTTTTGTCATTTGAGTGATGAAGTTAGGGCAATTCATTGAATAAGCCAATATTTATCAATAATTCTTTGAATAGTTTGAAAAAATATCAGCAAATACCTGTTTCACTTTAATTCTTTTCAGTACCAGGGGATACAAAAATAGTCGCCTCTAAGAATAGGGGCGACTTAACGATTGCTTGCCATATGAAAATCTTTATATAGAACCGATATTTAAATTCAAGCAACCTTAACCGGCCTGTTAATTTCTTATTTCTTTGCAGCTTTATCCATTTTCTTTGCAGCTGTATCCATTTTCTTTGCAGCTGTATCCATTTTAGCAGCAGCGCTATCCATCTTTGCCATAGTAGTATCCATCTTAGCAGGAGTTGCAGCTTTCATTGAATCAGCCATTTTAGCTGAGTCAGCAGCAGCAGTTGCAGATTTATCAGTTGCATTGTTACAAGCAACTAAAGAAGTAGCGATAGCTAATACAAAAAGTAATTTTTTCATTTTTGAGTTTTTTAGTTTTAATTTATTATTAATATACCAATTAATACAATTGCTTAAAAAAGGTAACCTGCTTTTTTAAAATATTTTTTTTCGTTGTTTTGGGTTACTATTGCAGCCCTTAACGTATTAATATCAGACTGGTGAACACTATAGAACAAGACCAACTATTATTAAAAGGATTAGCAGAAAACGATAAAAAGTCCATTGAAACTATTTATCGGTTGAATTATACCATGATTCAGACCTTTGTACTGAATAATAATGGCTCTGTAGATGACGCCCGTGATATTTTTCAGGAAGCGATGATTGTGCTGTATGAAAAATCGAAAGCACCAACATTTTCGTTAACCTGTCAAACTAGAACTTATGTATATTCCATATGCAGGCGTTTATGGCTCAAGCGGCTACTGGCACTTAGTAAATTTAGTATACAGGTTGAGAGCCTTGAAGAAACCATACCTGTTGATGAGGAAGTTGAGGAACACGAAAAGATAAATAATGATTTTATTTTAATGGAACATGCCATGGGTAAAATTGGGGAGCCTTGTAAAAGTTTACTGGACGCTTATTACCTGCGAAAAAAGAACATGCAAGAAATAGCTGTAGAATTTGGTTACACTAATGCTGATAATGCCAAAACCCAGAAGTATAAGTGTTTGGTTCGGTTGAAAAAATTATTCTTTGCACAATATAAAATGCATAATTAACATGGATGATATTTTACTTTTAGAAGCTGTGGAGCGTTATTTATCAGGAGATATGTCTTTTGAAGAAAGGGCTTTTTTTGAAGACCTTCGCAAAAAAGATGCAGAGATTGATCAACTGGTAGTTGAGCATACTTTCTTTTTACAGGGGCTTGATAAATATAGCTCAATTAAAGCTTTCAAACATTCCTTATATGAAGTTGAAGCAAACCTTTCAGAGGAAGGTTTACTGGCGGCTCCAAAATTAGCGGGTAAGGCCAAAGTAGTAAACTTTTGGGATAAGTATAAACGCAACATAGCTGTCGCCGCATCAATTGCAGGTTTTATCTCTTTACTTACACTTGGTTTAATGATAACGTATACCAAAAAATATGGTAATGAAAATTATGATGTTTTGGTAAAAGAACTTAATAAAACAAATTCAGAAGTATATCAATTAAAGAAAACAAATAATATACCTGTCGTTACGCAAAAGCCCGAACCAAAAGTAGATTTTAGAGGTACCGGTTTTTTAATTGATGGAAAAGGATACCTTGTTACCAATGCTCATGTTATTAACAAGATGAAAAATATTTATGTAGAAAGTACCAAAGGCCAATATTTTACCGCTTCTTCGGTATATATTGATAACGCTGTTGATCTTGCTATTTTAAAAATAAATGATACTGCTTTTAAAGCTATTGCCAGTTTGCCTTACAGTATCAAAAAAAACAATACAGATCTTGGTGAGCAATTTTTTACTTTAGGTTTTCCACGTAATGAAATTGTATATGGTGAAGGGTATGTAAGTGCGAAATCAGGAAGTGATGGTGATACTACAGCTTACCAGTTAACGGTATCTGCAAACCCAGGTAACAGTGGGGGACCGGTTATTAACCGTAACGGGGAAATAATTGGTATCATTACTGCCAAAGATTCAAAAGCAGATGGTGTTGTATATGCAGCCAAATCAAAAAATATTTTTGAATTATTGGAAAAACTAAAGAAAGATGATGATAAATATGAATTGATAAAAGCTCCGGCAAATTCAACCTTAAAAGGATTGGAAAGAGTTCAGCAGGTAAAGAAAATGGAAGAGTTTGTTTATATGGTTGTTGGAAACTAAAATATTAAAACCTAAAGCTATAGAGGCTACCTAATAGGTAGCCTTTTTATTTAATAATCTTATAGCATCAATGTCTTTTTGCATCTACTGCATAAAATGAATTGAAAACTGGTAAACTTTCAGTAATGAAATTAAGCCCATAACGACACGGGGTATTCGCCATTTGCCACCAATTTATCAACGCTTGCTTTAACTTCTTGGGCATCTTCTTTATAGGTAACCCCGAACCATTGTGACGAAGTAGGTATCACTTTTACTTTACCGGTTTTATTTTTTACAACCTTATCAACTACAATAGGAATAAAAAATTCGCCTTTGGGATTATTGATGTCTTTATCTAAAAACTCGTCGAAGTATTTCTCACACTGATTAATAAAATCAGTACCGAAAGCAAAAAAATTCATACTTACTGTCGCGTCTTCACTTACCTCATGCAAACCTGCTTCGTCCTCGTAAGTAATAACACTTATTTCATTGCGGTATATTTTTGTACGTTCATTGATATCAATAAGGTTGCCATCCGCATCTACTTTACAAACACCACGGCTAACACTTCCATTATCGCTTAAAGTTTTCTTTAACTCGTATCCAATTATGGCATAATCATCACCATTCGACTTGTTTGTTAAAAAATTATATGCCTTTACAAAACCATCTCTACCATAAAAATCATCGGCATTAATTACTGCAAAAGGTTCATTCACTATTCCCTTGCAACAAAGTACTGCATGGGCAGTACCCCATGGTTTTTTTCTTTCCGTTGGTATTTGCCTGTTGCCAACAAATTTTTGTAATTCCTGAAATGCGAACTCTACTTTAATTTTCCCTTCAAGCTTGGCAGCAAATGTTTTTGTAAACATATCCAGAAATTCTTCACGGATTATAAAAACCACTTTACCAAAACCTGCATGGATAGCATCGTAAATAGAATATTCCATGATGGTTTCACCGCTTGGGCCAAAGCCCTCTACCTGTTTCATACTACCATATCGGCTTGCCATACCTGCTGCTAAAACCACAAGAGTTGGTTGCATAATAACTATAATTTTTGCCTGTTATAAACAGGAGTTTTTAAATTGATTACTTTTATTTAAAATGTTTATAGAGTTACATTTTTTAACTACCTAAACATTGAATTGTATATTGTGAGTGCGAAAATAATATAATCATATTAAATAATGCTATTCAATACTTCAAATATATCAATTGATATTATTTCAAATGATTCCCTGAAACAAAAGAATGTACAGTTATCAGTTTTGAGGCTTGATAAAATTCATCCCATAGTATCCGGCAACAAATTATTTAAACTACATTATTTTCTAGAAGAAGCAATAAAATCAGGCCTGCCAGGTATACTTACTTTTGGCGGTGCTTATTCAAATCATTTGGTGGCCACCGCTTACTCCTGTAAAATAGCAGCATTAAAAAGCATTGGCTTTGTAAGAGGCGAAAAAGCGGCTGCCTTATCTCCCACTTTAATATCCTGTATAAATTACGGAATGCAGTTACATTTTTTATCAAAGGCTTCTTATGATAAAAAAGATGACGGCTATTTAAATAGCTTATCGGATAAAGAAAAGCAATACTTGGTGATTCCCGAAGGTGGTTATCACCCAAAAGGTTGTGCAGGCGCAGCTTTAATAGCAGGACTAATTGATGAAACCTCCACACATATATGTACAGCATTGGGTACCGCTACAACGCTTGCAGGCATAATTACCGGTGTTAAAAAAAATCAACAGGTTATTGGCATACCAGTTTTAAAAGGGATGACTGATATAACGGACAGAATAACCTATTTAACCGGCAGTAACCGCCCATTTCAAATATTAGAAGGTTATCATTTTGGTGGCTACGCAAAAAAAACAAACCAACTGATTAGTTTTATGAATCAATTATACCTTCAATATAAATTACCTACCGATTTTGTTTATACAGCTAAAATGATGTTTGCTGTATTAGATTGTGCAGAAAAGGGTTTCTTTGCCCCAGGCAGTAAAATAACCTGCCTGCATACCGGCGGCCTTCAGGGTAACCAATCTTTAGCTGCTGATACTTTAATTTTCTAATTTGTTTTAACAGCAATTATCTTTGTATCTAAATAATTTACAACTCCCGCGTCTAAAAAAAATTATGCTTAAATTTTTTCTTCCTGTTATTATGTTAACTGTGAGCTTTTCCGTAAAATTATTTGCACAGGATACATTGCCCAAAATTTCAGTAAAAAATATTAATGGCCAAATAATTGTAAGCTGGAAGAATAACTATGGAGCTAAAATAATTAATATCAATATTCAACGTTCCTCTGACAGCTTAAAAAACTTCACCACCATTGGAACCGTCTTAAATCCGTTAAGCAGAGAAAATGGTTTTGTTGACCGTGGTGTAACCAATGACAATATGTTTTATCGTGTTTTTGTAGCATTTGAAGGAGGTTCCTATATATTTTCTACTTCTGGCAAACCGGTAATTACACCACTCAAACCAATCATTAAACCTATAAAAAAACAGGTAATTGAAAACGCTGTTCAAAAATCAACTGTTGAAATTACCCAAAAAACAGTAATTGATACTCTACAGACGACTGTTAGTGATAATATTTCAAAACCAATAATTGATACATCTCAAGCAGCTGTTGGTGCTATTATTCCAAAACACATCATTAACACTCCACAAAAACATATAAGTGACATTATTCCAAAACATATTTTTGATACATCCCAAAAGCATCTTGTTGAAACACCTGTTAAAGAACTTGAGCCGCCTCCTTTTATAGAAAAAGACCTTATACCGGCTAGAAAATTTCTAAAACCCATTTTGCCTTCAGGTTTTGTACCCAGTAAATATATATATACCAATAAAGACAATAACCTTATCCTGAGTTTACCAGACGCTGATAAAGTGAATTTTTCCTTGCACTTTTATGATGATAACGACAAGTTGGTTTTTGTAATAAAAAAAGTTAAAGAACCTTATCTTACTGTTGAAAAAGTAAATTTCCTTCACACAGGTTGGTTTTATTACGATTTGTACACCGATGATATCTTGCTGGAAAAATATAAGTTTTATATTGGCAAAGATGGAAGAACCGGTATCCCTCCGCCTGAAATAAATAGAACAAAAAAAAGGGGGCAGAAATAATTGTTATAATAGTTGCAATTGCACTGTAAATACTTTTTCGAAATTTTTTTTCACTTTATTCTTTACATCATCGTAATCAACGTAGCGGTTTAGTTCTTTCTGAAGTGATGTCACTTTTTTATTTTCTATCCCACAGGGAATAATTGTATTAAAATAAGCAAGGTTGGTATTTACATTAAAAGCAAAGCCATGCATGGTTATCCAGCGGCTGCAACGTACCCCCATTGCACAAATTTTTCTTTCACTCCCTGGCATATTGGCATCGAGCCATACACCAGTTTCTCCTTTACTACGCTGGCCATTTAAGCCATATTCCTGTAAAGTCAAAATAATAACCTCTTCCAATGAACGAAGATACCTGCCTATATCGGTGTAAAATTTTTCCAGGTCAATAATGGGGTAGCCGACAATTTGCTGTGGACCGTGAAAAGTAATGTCTCCTCCCCGGTTGGTCTTAAAATATTGTATGCCCTTAGTCTCCATCTCTTCTTCACTAATTAAAATATTTTCTATTTGGCCACTTTTTCCAAGTGTTAATACGGGTTGATGTTCGCAAATTAGAAAATAGTGTTGAGTTGTTAGCGCTTTTTCAGTTGTGGTGTATCTTGCTTTCTCATTACCTGCTATCAAATTATTCCCCGCAAGTTCCCTGCTTCTCAGCATGGATTTAATTTCCACGTTTTGCCGAAACAACTCCTCCTGGTAATCCCAGGCAATTTTATAATCAATTAAACCCAAATCTTTAAACAATACTATCGGCTTATCCAAGGTAATTAGTTTATTTTGCAAAGTTAATCGAATACCGCTATCTAATAAAAAGCTAAAGCTTAAGACCTAAAGCTAAAAATAAAAACATTAAATGAGTAACCAAATAATAACTACCGCCGAAGAAGAATTACAGGATAGCGAAGAATTGTATGAAAGACTGGTGATTGAAGTAGCCAAGGGGCAGGAAGCACTGCGGATTGATAAATTTTTAATGCATCGCATTGAAGGTGCCACAAGGAATAAAATTCAGCAGGGTATTGATAATGAAATGGTACTTGTAAATGATAAACCCGTAAAAGCAAATTATAAAGTAAAACCCTTCGATAAAATTATTGTATTCGATAACCGTCACCCCGAAAGCAATGATATTATTCCAGAAAATATCCCTCTCAATATTGTATTCGAAGATGAGGATGTTTTAGTGATTAATAAACCCGCCGGCATGGTGGTACACCCAGGCAGTGGTAACCCAAATGGTACGCTTATTAATGGTGTCGCCTATTATTTACAACAACAAAATCCGGAGCTGGAAGAAAATGGCCTGCCACGTTTTGGAATGGTGCACCGAATAGATAAAAATACTACAGGTTTATTGGTTTTAGCCAAAAACCCCAAGGCCATGACAGACCTTGCAAAACAATTTTTTAACCATACGGTACACCGACGGTATATTGCACTTGTATGGGGCGATTTTGAAGAAAATGAAGGCACTATCCAAGGCCATGTAGGACGCCACCAAAGATTTAGAAAATTATTTACCACTTACCCAGATGGTGAACATGGTAAAGAAGCCGTCACGCATTATAAAATTTTGGAACGGTTTAATTATGTAACTCTTGTAGAGTGCCGTCTTGAAACTGGCCGTACACATCAGATACGGGTACATATGCAACATATTGGCCACCCTTTATTTAATGATGACTTTTATGGAGGTGATAAAATAGTAAAAGGAACCATTTTTACAAAATACAAACAATTTGTAGATAATTGCTTTGCACTTTGTCAACGGCAAGCCTTGCACGCTAAAGAGCTGGGGTTTATACACCCGGCTACCAAACAACCCATATTATTTGAAAGCCATTTACCAGATGATATGCTTGGTGTAACTGAAAAGTGGAGAAAGTATAGCGAAAATAAAAATGATATTGCATAAAAATTAATAATCATGAGCACTAAAAAATGGCTCAATAAAATTATTTACATAGAGATAAATGAATGCCTGATAAAAGTGAAATTGTTTTTTAATTGAAATAGAATAATTTAAAAAGGGGGAAATAGTGTTTTTAATAAAATGATCAAAGTAGCTAATAACTAATCTATACTATATTTAAGCAACCCATTAATATTGAAGAAAATATATAGAGATTTTTTTATTTGTAATGAAAATTTTATATTTAGTAAGGCAATTATTACTCCCCAAGTTTAATACAAAATTTTACGCCTGTTGAATAATACCAATCATTTGCCTGAGGATTACCCCTTTGGCCGCCAGTTGTTGCTTTGGAAGGATTTACCTGGCGGTATGCTAATTGCTCGGCTACCGGACCCCTGCTTGCCAATAATATTGCTGGATCAGCATAGGTACTGCTAACATCATCCAGGTAATCGGTATTTGTATAACGAATCCCTAACTCCCAGGCTATTTCATACCTGTCGTTAATTTTCTGTTTCCACCCAAGCCCAAATGGTATACAAAATTGAGTAAGAGAATATACTTTCCTATTGGGGTAAGCAGCTATTCCCTGCCCTTCTGTTCCTAAAGGCTGCAAATAAGTTTTTTGTCCGCTGTTATCATTAGTATAAGGATTAAAATGAAATATACCCACTCCTCCAAATACGTAAGGTAACCCTATATATTCTTCAGGATCTAATATATTTACCTCTAAAATCAAATTACCTTCAATTATATCAGTTTTGAAATTGAGGTTGCGTACACTTACAGCTGGATTTGAGTTATTTTTATCGTCTCCTTTTATAGTTCCATAACTTATACCTGCCCTTAATAAAAGAAAATTATTAGGAAAAAGGTATTTCATATTAACACCAATATGAGGTCCCATTGTCTTGAAATCAAGACTAGATCTAGCTAAGTCGCCATTATAACCAGTTACACCGGCCATTATTTCAGCCTGCCATTGTTGTGCAAAACAGGAATTAACGATAAACATAAAAATAACTGTACAGAATTTCATAATTATGGTTTTTTTTTTTGCAATTTTACTGCTAAAATATGTATTTTCATTGAATTTCTTTAATAAATACATCCATTTCGGATTTATTTTATCCCTCCGGCATAAAGTTACAATTTGATTTTGGGATTTTATACCACATAAAACCAGCATAACCATTCATGTATTTGTTTTAATCCAAAACAAAACAATTGTACTTTCGGAATCATTTCAAAAAATAATTTGTGCTTATATGAGAAAATTACTGATGGTGGTACTATTATTTATTTTTTCTTTAGCTAAAGCCCAGCCTACTGAAACATCAAAAGAAGAGTCCTGGAAAAAAATTATCATGCTGCTGCAACAAAAATCAATGATCTCGTCCACACCAAACTGGAAGTAAAATTTGATTATACAAAATCATTCCCATTGATTACTGTAAAATAGGTATAAATAGCATTCTTAGCCTGCAACCATAAAGAAAACTGGGTGGCTGTTACTATCCAGAAGGATGTTACCGGGTAGGGTTTTTAATATTTCGACGAACTTATCGTCAGCGGATAGCAACGATTTGTTATCTATCAATCATCCTGCTCAATGATTCCTCCTTCTCCATTAACTTTTGCAGCAGCACCACCTGGTTCTTTGCTCTTACAAAATTTTGTCCTTCATATCTGGAACCGTAATACACATCATTATTGATATAGTCTGTTACAAAACGAAGCGCCTGCATGTAGATCATAAACTTACCTGCATAAACAAAATGGTCTTTTTCCTCAGCGCTCAGTTCATCATTCATTTGGCCAAGATAACCTTCTGCAATGGCTTTAAAATAATCGTCTCTTATTTCAATCTTACTGTAGTCTTTTTCTTCTTCACTCACCGGAGAAATATAGGTACGCAACATATCGCCCAAATCGCTGATGAAGTAGCCGGGCATTACGGTATCCAGGTCAATTACACAAAGGCCTTTGCCGTTATCATCAAATAACAAGTTGCTTATTTTGGTGTCGTGGTGCGTTACTCTTTTTTTAAAAGCAGGGTTATTGGGTATGTTTTCGCTAATGGTTACAATGCTGCGGTGCTGTTGTAAAAAATTAATTGTTGCTGCTGCTTCTTTTATCCGCTCCTTATTGGCTGTACCGATGGCTGTTTCAAACTGCTGGTAACGCAGGGACAAGTTATGAAAATCTGGTAAAGTAATATGCAATTGTGCTGCAGAAAAACCCGATAGCAATTTGGTGAATAGACCGAATTGTTTGGCAGCTTCAAAAGCCTGTGACGGCGAACTCACCACATCAATGGTATGAGAACCCTTTACAAACGGAAACAAACGGAAATAACCTTCGGTTGGTTCAAAAACAATATCATGCTGCAGCAATGTTTTTGATGCAGTTACAAATAAATAGCCTGGGTAATTTTTGGAGAGATAATCACCGATCATGCGGATATTGGCAGCAATATCATTGGGTTGTTTAAAAATATTGTGATTGATGCGTTGCAGGATAAATTTTTTATCACCAGTGGTAATGGTCCAGGTATGATTGATGAGGCCGGTGCCAAAAGTTCTTGTTTCCACATCGTTCCCTGTTAATCCGTATGCATTCAGAATGGTTTGCGGCATATAATATACTTCTTATTAAAACATGAAATTATGTATTACTGACAGCTTTATCATAAGCAAACGCTTGCGGAAATTGAAGCACCCTCAATCCGCCAAAGGGGAATTAAGAAAAGTATAATTTTAAAATGTTTGCCAATTAGCAGAGGATGAGAGTAATTGTTTATCAAAGTACGAATGAAGATAAGGAAGAACTAATTACTGGAAGTTGTAAGAAGAACCGTCCCTTCTCTTTGGGAGAAGGGAATGAGGGAAGAGGCCGGTCATTTTCCATCGTGCACCACCAGTTGTGATTCTAAAATAATTTTATAGTAAGTTGCATTTACAGGTTCTGCATCGCTGTTAGTTTTTTCCTGTAGCAATTCAATCAGCGTTTCTGTTGCTTTTTGTCCCTGCAGGTAAGGAAATTGTTCCACCGATGCCATAGGTGGAAAAGCAGTGTAATGAGTGAGGGGCAGGTTGGCATAGCTTACAAAACAAATATCTTTGTTGATCTTTAGTTTCATTTTTTGTGCCTGTTGCACTGCATCCAGCGCCACATAATCATTGAACGTAACAATAGCGGTGGGCCTGCGTTTTCCGGTTAATAATTTTTCTGTGGCAGCGCTTACGCTTTCTTTGGTAAGGTCGCAGTTAAGTACCAATGCAGGGTCGTATTTCAACCTGCTTTTTGTCATGGCCTGTATGTAGCCGTCTAACCTGTCTTTAGTAGCGGGCAATTTTTCGGGGCCGTTGATCATGCCAATAATGCGGTGCCCCTTGGTAAATAAAAAATTGATTGCCTGTACTGTGCCGTTGATCATGTTGCAGGCCACATAATGTATGTTGGGGATCTTTGGAATGCGGTCAAAAAACACAATGGGTATTTTGTACCGCTGCAATGCTTCAAAGTGTTCGTAGTTATTGGTATTTTTAGAAATAGAAATCAGCAAGCCATCCACCCGGTGCTTCTTCATCGTGTCAATCAACTGCTTTTCTTTCTCCACAATGTCATGGCTTTGGCCCATCAGCACCGTGTAGTTGCCTTTGTGTGCTGCATCTTCAATACCACTGATAGCGGATGAAAAAAATGCTTCGCTAAGCTCAGGCAAAATAACGCCGATGGTAAATGTTTTTCCCTGTTGAAAAAAGATGGCAGTTTGATTGGGTTCGTATTGTAATTGTTTGGCGAGTTCCTGTACCCTTGTTTTGGTTCGCAGGCCAATACTCGGATGATCATGCAGCGCCCTTGACACCGTGGAGATGGAAATGTTGAGCTGCTTTGCAATTTCTTTTATGGTTGGCAAATGATTTTTCATGTAATTAAGCAAATTGTAAGATAGATAATTTATGCAAACGTTTGTCTAATATTATAAAGATTTGACCGGGTGTAAAAGTTTACAAAGTAATTAAGCATACAAATTTTTATTTGGCAAATGAAAATTTGTGGGAAGAAATAACAGGGTACAACAAATTAAACCATGAATTATCTGTAGAATAAAAAAAATATCAAATACGAATTTAAAAATATCATTTCAAAAAATTTCAACAGCAGGAAAAATAAAAAATTACGCAACCGTTTGCCTTCAAATATCAAGCGTTTGCGTAGGTAAATCATAGGTTTCAGCAGATTAGCCCTGCATCTTTTTACAAAAAATATTGTCATCTTAGAGTAGTTCAATTTTAATAACAACTATCCAAAATTAATATTGCATGACAACTCCACTCTTAAAAAAATCCCTTTCATCCTTCATTGCATTTTTACTTTTTGCAAGTGCAGTTAATGCCCAAAAAAATATTGCTGGGGAAGTGGCCGGTGCAGATGGCAACCCATTGGCAGATGTAAGTGTACAGGTAAAAGAAACCAGTAAACTTAACGCTGCCAGCCGTGTAGCCAACTACAGCATTATAGAGTTAGGTATCGATTCGTTAGTGTTTACTTCCGTTGGTTATACCAGACAATTACTTTAAGAATCATCAAAAAATGAAAAGGTGGAAACAAAGCTTACCAGTCAGTCATCATCTGTAAAGGAGCATTCAATTATTCCTGCAGAAGTAAAATCGTTTACAATTAAAAATAGCAAAGGCACCACATTGGTATTATCAAATTGTGGCGCTGCGGTGGTTTCATTAAATGTAAAAGGTAAGAAGGGAGATTTTTCAGATATTGTACTGGGTTATGATGACCACCCCAAGATAAATCAATATCAATGACCGCTTAATGGTGTGGAACATTAGGTGACCCGTAGTGGCACCTTTGTTTTTTCTGGGAGAAAGGAAACTCCACGCCAAAGGAATGTGAAGAAGGGTTGAATCATATCATACAGTGCCAGCCAGGTCCATTCCACATGGCTTTAGTGGAAGTTCATAAAACTCCAGAAGCCATTGCCCGGTAATGCTTGTGGTACCGATTTAAATGAGAGTACTTCTCCCACCATCAGCAGCATTACAAAGCCTCTATAAACATCTACAGAAGCAATCCTGCTAATGGGCAACGAGGCTGCGATTGAATTACTTTTAGCCGTTGTAGCGGCTGCTGGTATTGTAAAATTTTCCATAGTTGTTTATAAGATTCCTTTTTGATGAATGAACTTTTTTGATGCCACTTATTCTGCTGCTTTCAACATTATGGAATGCTGTCCGTATTTCCTGTTTTGCAGTGATGCTTTTTCTCCATGATCTTTATAGCTAGCTGTTAAAACAATCACTGCATTAGCATTCTGCTGTGCCGGCTTTTGCCTTATCCGGAACGAGCCTTCAGTACCAGGATAAAAGGCGATGTCAGGATTGCCATTCTTTGTCAATATCCAGTTAATCACCTGGTTTAGTTCTGCTGGTTTCATTGCCTTATGGGGTGGCATAGCTACAGACCCCCAAACTCCTTTTGCCCCGTTGATCACATTGCTAGTAAGCTTGTCAACTGCTGCTTTGTTTACAGGATATTTCTTAGCAATCAGTTCAAAAGAAGGTCCTATTAATTTCCCTTTGGAAGCATGGCAGGTAAAACAATCCGAGTTTTTCAGGAGCGTTAATCCCGGGTGCTCATTTACAATTTTTCCCCTGTTTGCCATGTAGGCTTTTGCTTTGCTGATGTCTTTAAAATAACTTACTTCCAGTAAAGCCTCTTTGGCATTTATTTCGTCATACTCAGAATTGCCATCTTCTGCATCGTTTACTTTTATGCTGTATCTTACCACTTCATTCCATCCAAATTTTGCTTCATTAACAGGGCTGGCAATAGATACTTTTGGTGGGGTATTTGGTGCGTTTTTGCTGGAAGACACAAAGGCTGTCATCAGCCAAAAAACAACAGTCAAAATTGCAATGGTACAATGTAATTTTGTTCTTGTCATCTTCATTTTTGTACATGATGTTAAGCTACGCCTGGTGTATTTCATTGGCCACACGATTGGCGGATCTTGTTGCTGCTTCAGTTCCCCAGTTAAGATTATCTGCATAAGCGCCGGCAAAGTGAATGCGGCCCTGCGGCTGCATCAGGTTGGGCCAAAATTTCTTTAAAGTTCCCACAGCAAAAGGTAGTCTTTCGCAGGTGGAAGAATAAGTTTCTTTTGTCCAATCTCTGCTGATGGCTAATTCAATAGTATCTCTTTTGCCGGGATAAGTTTCCCGGAACGCAGCAAGTGCCCTTTGCGGAGAAACACCGCCCGGGCCAGTTCCAAGCACAATAACCCTGTGGGTATCCACCTCATCTGCGGAGTGCCACACATCGCCAAGATCAGGATGACCAATAAACAAATTAATATTTGGGAGGCCATCATCGAGCCAGAATTTTGAGCTTGCCTGGAATACAAATCTTGAGTATGAATCGTATGTGAGATTATCAAAAATGTATTGCTTTGCCGGTGGCATGGGCGGCTGCACTGGAATATTACGGAAGGCAGGCAGCGGAATGCAATTCACAAAATAGTCAGCAGACATTTGCTGCTCCTGGTTGTACTTTTTGTAGGTAACAGTTACGCCGGTATCACTGTTTTTAATAGCAACAACCGGGCTGTTAAGCCATACCCTGGGGCCCAGCTTTTTTGCAAATGCATTGGGCAACATCTGGTTACCCCCCTTCAGCCGGTGTATATCTGTTGGAAAAACAGGCACACCCCTTAGATTAAGAATGGCAGCATACCACAAGCTGAATAAGGCCGATTCCCCTTCACCACCAAGGAAGCCAAGCGCTGTTTTGGATGCACCTTCTTTTTTAAAAAAATCAGCCGCAGTAATTTTATCGTACTCATCATACCCAACACCAAAGGGCTGGTATTCGTCTGTAAACTTTCCAAGGTGCGGCGCTGTGTATAAAGTTTGTAATTCACCCCAGGCATTCTCGCCGAGAAACTTTACTTCCCGTTCATTAAAGCCAAACTTCTTTAATACCGCCGAATCAGCCAACATCTCCTCGCTGTAATACTTTCCGTCAATACGGCGCTGTATACCACGGCGCCTGGGGTAAGGAAGCACCTCAACTCCCAGTTCTTTGGTATATTCAAGATATATTTTGTACCCTGGCTTTGCAATATGCTCCATGCCGAAGTCGCCGTATAAGCCATCAGACAAGCCATCATGCACGGTAAAAACATGGCCTCCATGGCGGCCCGAAGCTTCGAGTACAGTTACATCGTGACCCTTTTTCATCAACTCATAAGCACAGCAAAGCCCGGCAAGTCCGGCACCACCGACTATTACTTTTTTGGGTGATGCATTTGGTTGTATCAGTGTATGAGTAGCTGTTTTAACCGCTTCACCAGTTACAGTTTCAGACAAGATAGTAGCGCCTAACCCCCCCATCACTGTCTTTTTAATAAATTCCCGTCTTTCCAATTTATTCATACAAAAGTTGTTTAGAAATTATATTTACCGGGTTTCAACATCAGCAGGAAAACACATCAATTCGGCGGCTATCATTCAAATTTTACTATTGATTTTTAGTGGTTGTTTTTTTAGGTGAAGGATATTGTATAGTTAAACAAGTTACAGGATTACTGGTAACAAATGGCAGCGTTTCAGTTAAAGTACAACAATATACGGGTTAAATTCGAAAAAACTGCTGAAATAGAGGCTCTTCAATATTTTATTTCTACGCAAACGGTTGATACTACCATGTAACCGTATGTTCAAAAACGCAGCGGCGGGAATAGTTTTTACAAGTCCGCTGGTGCTGCGGCTTTCATTTTTCGTTCCACAACGTTATAAGGACATTTGAGCGCCAGCTTTCTGATCTCATAACTGAATTCCGTGAATGTTTCTTCCCAGAGTTTCAAATTCTTTCCGGATGATGAATACCACTTTTGTAAATCCTGCTTCAATAACATCATAAATCGAATAATCAACAATGCTTTCGCCAGACGGCCCAAACTGGTCAATCTGTTTTAAACTTCCGTAACGGCTGGCCATACCTGCGGCCAGCACCAGTAATGTTGCACCCATATTTTTATTTTTTTTAAGCTGTTTGAATTTGAGCCAGTGAATTTGTTTTGCCGGCTTTATGCCCCTGTAAGGCATAATAAAGAATATACAGGTAACACGGCATCATTAATGCAAAAAATACCAATTGAAAATTATAAGTTTCTTTCAGGCTTGCAAATAATTTTGGTATGATGGCCCCACCCGCAATGCCCATGATCAAAATAGCAGAACCTTTTTCTGTAAACTTTCCAAGCCCGCTGATGGCCATGGGGAAAATAGCTGGCCACATCAAGGCATTGGCCAAACCCAGTGCAGCTACAAAACCTACCGATACATATCCATGCGTAACATACGCTGCCGCTGTAAAAACAATCCCCATAATGGCAGAAATTTTTAAAGCATTTTGCTGAGAAAGATATTTTGGAATGGTAAACAACCCAATAACATAACCCAGCAGCATAGCGCCTAAAGTGAAAGAGGTAAAATATTTAGTATAGTCTGTAGAGATACCAAACCCTTTTCCATAAGTACCAATGGCATCACCTGCCATCACTTCTGCACCCACATAAAAAAAGATACAAATAGCGCCCAGCCACAAATGCGGAAACTGAAAGAGGCTGCTTTTTTCTTTTGTAAAATCACCGCTGGCCGGCTGCACATTTGCTTCAGCAGATTTTATCTCTGGCAAAGAAGAACGAAGTATCCAAAACCCCAACAGCACCAGCACAACAGACATGATAATATAGGGCGTATAAATCTTAGATGCGAACTCCGTTAAGATGGTATTTTTTGTTTGTTCATCTGCGGCAGCCTTTACTTTTACTTCCAGTTC
>JAYVZR010000048.1:0-2483 GCA_043783135.1 Ferruginibacter sp.
ATTGTAACAGATTCACCTCTAACACCTGAACTTACACTTAAACCTGATTTTGATAAATTCAGATTGAGTCCTTTCATTATTTTAATTCGTCGTCTGAAAGTATTCGCTCCGCCAACCCCATCTTGCAAAATTAAGTATGAGTAGTGAGCTTTGCATTTATGGAACATACCAATACAACCCATGCGCAGGTAATGCAGGCGCATATAACAGCCTGTAAAGCAAGTGGCATTACAGTAGCAGCCTATTGCCATCAGCAACAGCTAAAACGATCCAATTATTATTACTGGCAACATAAATTACGGCCTGTGCCTGCAGGTAAATTTATACCCGTTACACCGCTGGCAGCAACTGTACCGGTAAGCATTATTTTTACCAATGGCACCCGCATTTGTTTTGAAAATATGCCACCCGCTGATTATGTAAAAAATTTAGTGAACTAAATGCTGCACCTTAATTGTAATGAGCGGTATTATTTTTATAACGACTTTGTAGATATGCGTAAGGGCTGTTATGGCCTGTGCGGTATTGTGCAAAACGAACTGCATAAAAATATCTTATTGGGAGATGTGTTTGTTTTCATCAATAAGCGGCACAACCAAATAAAATTATTGCAATGGGACAGAGATGGCTTTGCACTCTATGAAAAGCGGTTGGAGAAAGGTACTTTTGAAAGGCCAGGTACTAACCAAAACAGTACTGGTATTTTACTTACCCATCTGCAGTTACAGCACATCCTGCAGGGCATCGTTTTAAAATCGGTACAACACAAAAAAAGATATACCACCAGTGTGTAAAAATACTGCTGAAAATAAGTGGCAGCAACGCTTTAAAGCCAGTGCAATTGATTAGTTTTACACCATTAATAACACAGCAAAATATACCGATTATAAAACCTTGTATGAGCAGTTATTGGTAGTAAATGACGATCAGAAAAAAGCCATTGCTAACTTTCAAATACTCGTTGCCAACTTCCAGGTAATAATTACTAAGCATGAGCAGGTAAATGAGCTTCAATCTCAAAAAAATAATCTATTACAGCTACAGATTATAGAGTTACAAAAATTTATTTTTACTGGTAAGCAGGAAAAATTTAAACCTACTCCCAACAGCAACGAACAACAAACGGCCTTATTTGAAAATGACAAGATAGCCGAAGTAGCTGTAGAAAGTATAAAGCATGTAAAGGGGTACGATGTAAAGCAAACCGTTGTACGGGTAAACCACCCTGGCCGCAACCCGTTACCAACGCATTTACGCAGGGAAGAAATCATTCTTACCCCAGCAGAAGATGTTACCGGTTTAAAACCAGTGGGCCAGGAAATAACAGAAATATTAGAATACCACGAAGGCGAACTGTATGTAAAAAAATACATTCGCCCGGAGTATATACAACCAACTGCAGATGGTACACAGGCAAAACGTGTAATCGCCGCCTTGCCCAATATACCCATAGCAAAAAGTTATGTAGGCGCCTCTTTACTGGCACACCTTATGGCAAGTAAATACGTTGACCATACCCCTATCTACAGAAAGTTGCAAATGTTAGGCCGCCAAAAAATAACCATAGAAGATAACACGGTTAATAATTGGTTTAAAAATGGCTGTAACCTGATAGTACCGCTCTTTGAGGCACATGAACGGCAGGTGTTGCAAACACACTACCTGGCAGTAGATGAAACACCCATTAAAGTATTAGACAAAACAAAAAAAGGTACCACCCACCAAGGGTACTACTGGGTGTATTACAACACCCATAGCCGCCAGGTATTGTTTAAATATCAAACAGGCCGGTCAGCAGCGTGGCCAAAAGAAACATTGCAAAATTACCAGGGCTATCTGCAAACAGATGGGTATGCCGCATACAATCAGTTTGATAATGCGCAAGGCATTACTACCTTAAACTGCTGGGCACATGCACGCCGTAAATTTATAGATGCCCAAAGTTTTGATAATGCAAAAGCAAGTGAAGTGCTTGGCCAAATACAATTACTGTATGCGGTAGAAAAACATTGCGCAGAAAATAAGTATACCCCGGATGAAATAAAAAATTACCGGCAGCAAAACGCTGTGTTGATATTAAACACACTGCACGATATCCTGCAAACACAGCTCACCAACAGTTTGCTCAAAAGCCCGTTAGGCATTGCATTGCAATATACCCTCGCCCGATGGGATAAACTCAACGTATACCTTCAGGATGGAAACCTGCGTATTGATAATAACCTGGTAGAAAACAGCATACGCCCGGTAGCCATTGGCCGAAAAAATTATATGTTTGCAGGCAATCATGAAGCGGCCCAAAGAAGCGCAATGCTCTACAGTTTATTTGCTACTTGCAAACTCCACAATGTAAACCCTATTCAATGGTTCACATACGTTTTTGAAAATATTAATGATCATAAAATAAAGGATATCGAACAACTGCTACCGCAAAATTATGCAGCATTGCTGATTAATAAATGATGGGGTTGGTGGAGGGGATA
>JAYVZR010000049.1:0-6813 GCA_043783135.1 Ferruginibacter sp.
TTTGTAAGCCTATTATTATTTGGATAATTACATAAGCTAAGTTTAAAACAATACCAACTATAAATGCTTTGTTTAAGTTGGTAATTACAGGCGTATGGCTATGGCTATGTCCTGCATGATTTTCTGCTGAATGATTATGTGCCATTTTATTTAATTTAAAATTCTATATGCCCTCTGATACCAAATACATGAACTGGTCCCCGGTCTTTATTATATGCAGGATTTTTTACAAATTGATAATCAAACGTAAGCCAAAGGAACTTTGATAGCTTGGCATTATAATAAGCTTCAATAATATTTTCATTACCATAATTCAGCGCACCATCGCCTATGATAAAGCCATAACCACCTGCTTTTAAAAAGGCCCGATGCGCTGCCGATATACCATTGATAACGGTTGCAACACCACAAACATCATCGGCTCTTTTCCACTTGTTGCCTTTTACGGATAAGCCAAGGCTAAGTGTTTGGTCTATCTCTGTAAATGCCCAGGATGCGTATTTGCCATCGTTCCATCCAACCCTGCTAAAAACCCCAATGTCGTTGGTCAGTTCTTGTTCTATATTTAAGCCAAGTGCATATTTACTGCCGCCATATTTATCGTTTTTTACATTGCCTCTTATTACATCAAGTGTAAAAGTGTCATTAATCGCAATGGCTTTTAAACCGTTGGCATAAGAAGGCGCCCTGTTGTGGTTGCTACTTGCCAAAAAATGAATATTACCTTGCCGTTTATTGATAGATATTTTATGTTGGTACTCGAATGTTTCGGCATGTGCATGTGTATTGTATTCCATCGTATGGAAATTGGCAATACCTGGCTCTGCAACGCTTGACAAACGAATAGCCCACTTCGGTTTGATTAATTCAATAACTAAACCTTCTGTATAACCTCTTGTATTGGCTGGATAATCCCATGCACCATTTGCCCATAAAGACCAATTGAAAAATTGACTGCGTGGGTCTTTGCTATAAGCGTTATCATCATAAAAATCAGCGATGGAAAATTTGCCTGCACTAATGGTTATTCGGCTTGCAGGTACTTTATCATTTATTTGGTTTACATCGGCTGGCACATCTTCGTAAGTAGTATTGCCAAGCGGGATGTTTTGTTGCAAATATGCCCTTGCAATAAAAATGGCTGGTTCTACTGCTCCTACACGATAAGTTTCGCCATTTAGTGCACCTGCTACGCCACTGGCAAAACTTAAACCTTTGCCACCTGAAATCTCCGGATTAAAATAGAACGCTGCCCCTTTCCACAACTTCCTTCCTAAAAACAAAGTTGTGGTTATGCTTGATGCGGTTGGTTCTACGCTGTCTGCCAAACTTTTATCGCCACCGTAAGCGGCTTTAAAACCTAAATGTTTTTGTGAGATAAACGTTAGCTGAAAATGATTTGTCCAATTGTTTTGTTTTGACGTGTCGTTAGTTTGTGCTAATGTATATTGGCTTATTAAGGTGCATAAAATGTACAAGGCAAAATATTGTTTCATTTGCGTTTTATTTTTTTGATGAAAATAAATGTTGAATGCTGCTTCGCTAATGTTAGTGCCTGTTATTCACCAACCAATCAACCACTATTACCAAAATAGCGAGAATGATAGCGGCTATTATCCACTGCTTTCTTTCTTTGCTCATAACCACTGATTAAATTTTTTAATGAACCAATTTTTTACCAACTGGGTAAGAAAACAATAACTTATTAAAATGCCGAACAGCCAGGGAAAATAACTTAATGGCAAGGGCTGCATTTTTAAGGAAGCTGCAAGTGGAGTAAACGGAATAGCAATACCAATAAGCATGATTGCCGAAGTAAGTGCTATTACCGGTGCAGTTGCCCAACTTTGAATGAATGGTATTTTTCTTGTGCGTATCATGTGTACGATAAGGGTTTGTGATAACAGCCCTTCGATGAACCAACCGCTTTGAAACAGGCTTTGGTGTTCGGGTGAATTGGCTTTAAAGAAATAGAACATCACGATAAATGTTACATAGTCAAAAATGGAACTGATAGGGCCGATAAATATCATGAACCTGGTAATGCCTCCAGCATCCCATTTTTTGGGGGTTTCTAAAAAATCTTCGTCCATACTGTCCCAGGGTATGGATGTTTGCGAAACATCGTATAATAAATTCTGCACCAATATTTGCACTGGCAACATAGGCAGGAAAGGTAAAAATGCGCTTGCACCCAACATGCTGAACATATTGCCAAAGTTGCTGCTGGCAGTCATCTTGATGTACTTGATGATGTTGCCAAATGTCCTTCTGCCATAAATAACACCTTTTCGCAATACCATTAAATCTTTTTCCAACAAAATAATATCGGCACTTTCTTTGGCTATATCCACCGCCGTATCTACGCTAATGCCTACGTCTGCATCCCTTAACGCTGCTGCATCGTTGATGCCATCGCCCATGAAGCCAACGGTATGCCCTTTGGCCTGCAGCAGCTTTACTACCCTTGATTTTTGGACGGGGCTAAGTTTTGCCAAAATAGAAATATCGTCTATTTGTTGTTGCAACTCCCCGTCGCTCATTTTTTCCAAATCGCTGCCCAACAGTATCTTGCTGAAACCAATGCCGACATCACTGCATATTTTTTGGGTGACTATTTCATTATCGCCTGTTAGTACTTTTATATTTACGCCTAATTTTCTTAATGCTTCGATAGCTGTTTTTGCTGAGGGTTTGGCCGGGTCTAAAAATCCGATGAACCCAGTAAGTATCATATCCTTCTCATCTTCAATCGAATAGGTCAAGGCCCTGTCGTCAAATTCTTTGATGGCGACTAATAAAACACGTAACCCTTCTTTATTTAATTTTTTCGACGTCTCAAGTATTGTTGAACGGACACTTTCATCAATAGGAATAATCTTGTCCGATTCTATATGTAGTTGTTTATCCTCTCCCGGGTCAAATGCATAGCTGCATAAGTTCAGCATTTCTTCTACCGCTCCTTTACATATCAATAAATGTTTTCCATTTCTTTGTTTTAAAATAACACTCATTCTGCGCCGCTCAAAGTCAAAAGGTATCTCATCTACTTTCACAAAATATTCATCCACTTTCAAATGGTCGTGTACTTCCGCATGGTCAAGCACTGCTACGTCCAATAAATTTTTGAGCCCTGTTTGGTAGTAGCTATTTAAGTATGCCCATTTTAATACTTCCTCATCTTCATCGCCAAAAATATTCAAGTGCCTTTCCAATACGATCTTATCCATGGTAAGCGTACCTGTTTTATCGGTACACAAAACATCCATCGCTCCAATGTTCTGTATTGCATTCAGGCGTTTTACAATCACTTTTCGCTTGCTCATGTTTATTGCACCTTTTGCAAGGTTAGCGGTAACAATCATTGGCAACATTTCGGGGGTCAATCCTACGGCTACGGCAATGGCAAACAACAATGCCTCTAACCAATTGCCTTTTACCAACCCATTGATTAAAAAAATTAACGGCACCATTACCAACATAAATTTTATGAGCAGGTAACTTACTTTGTTCACCCCTTTATCAAAACTTGTTTCAGCGCTTTTGCCAACAATGGATTTGCTCAATGAGCCGAAATAGGTTTGGTTGCTTGTGTTTACAATCATGGCGGAAGCAGAACCACTTACCACATTTGTACCCATAAAACAAATATTGTCCAGTTCAAGCGGCGATATATTATTTGCCTCCCGGATAGCTAAATTTCTTTTTTCAGCGGGCATGGATTCGCCTGTAAGCATGGCTTGGCTTACAAATAAATCCTTTGACTGTATAATGCGGCAATCGGCGGGTATCATGTCGCCGGCAGAAAGAAAAACAATATCGCCCGGCACTAACATTTTAATATCAATTTCTTTTTTACTGCTTGTACGTAAGCCGTCTTTCCGCAAAACCGTTGCTGTGGTTTTTACCATGCTTTTTAACTGTTCGGCGGCACGGTTGCTCCTGAACTCCTGCGAAAAGCGGAGCAACGAACTTACCATAACCATAATGCACACCATGATAACGGTTTTGTAATCAGCCTCGCCTGGTGTTGCAAGCCATATATCCATGATGAAAGATATAATGGCAATGATGATGAGAATACCAATAAATGGATTGATGAATGCTTGTACCAATTGCTTTATCCACGATGGTGCTTTTTCGTGGTGTACCTCATTCAAACCAAATGTTTTTAGTTTTTCTTCTACCTGTGCAGCAGTTAAGCCGTCGGCATTTGTATCTAACATAGCAAAGAATTGACTGCTATCATTACTACTGGCATTTCTTAATTTGGTGGTTGCAACCTCGTCTATACCATTGGTATTTTGCGAAAAGGATAATTTATTTTTAATAGTTTCCCTAATTAATTGAGCCATCGTATTACAGTTTTAAGTTGCTGATTGTTATATTGTAATAAGTGCAAGACCGCATATCGTTTTAAAACGTGTTGTAAAATTAAAAAAGCCCCATTAAAGAGGATGTTAGGGATGCTTTAGAATGTTATTAGAAAATTATTAGAATGAACAAAATATCAGAGGTGTGGCAGGATAATAGTAAATGTAGTACCGATGTTTTCTGTGGATGCAACGTTAATATTGCCACTATGCAACGATATTATTTTTTGTGTCAGGAAAAGACCTATTCCGTTTCCGTCAATAAATTTTTTATTAGCCCCCCTGTAAAATGGCGTAAAAATATGCTGCAGTTCTGTTTTGCTTATCCCGATGCCTGTATCTGAAAAAGTAAGGATGATATTTTTTTCATTGTAAGATATTTTGGCAATGCTCTGGTTATTGTTTGAAAATTTGCATCCATTTTCTATCAGGTTAGCAAAAGCTGTTTTTAATAAATATTCGTTGCCATTTACTGAAATAAAATTATCGTTATCTATCTCTTTTTCAAAAACCATATCCACATTATGCTTGGGCTGGTTATGCAATACATCATTCCTTGCATCCAATAAAATCTCGTCTAATCGGATTGGCTTAAAAGCAATTTCCGTTTGGTCGTAACTGGCTTTTGCCAGGTTCAATAAACTGTTTGAAAGGCGTATCAATTTCTGGGTGTCCGAAATAATGTGTTCGATGGATTGTTTATATTCTATGTTGCTCCTTTCTTTTTGTATTGTCAATTGCATTTCTGCCAACATTGCCGTTAGCGGCGTTCTTAGTTCGTGTGAAATGTTTGATACGAAATATTTTTGTGCATCAAATGAATTTTCAAGCCTGTTCAGCATTTCATTGAAAGTAATTGCCAACGCTGCAATTTCATCTTTTCGGTTGCCTTCCTCCACTCTTAAATCTAAATTGGTTGCGGTAATTTTTTTAACCTTATCCACCAACAATGAAACAGGCTGCAACGATTTTTTTGCCAAAAACCGACCAACAAAAAATAGAACTATTACTGATAAAATAAAAGAGATGATAAGCGTATTGCGAAGGGTTACTAATTTGGCAAGCCCATAACCATCAATCGCCGCAGAAGTGATTACATATTGTTTGCCGTTATGCCCGTACAAAAAGCCAACTACCTGCATATCCTTGATGTAAAACTGTATTTCTTTCTGTGCCTTAATGCTATCTATCAATCCCTGTGTCTCTTTTACTTTGTCTATTTCCACGGCATCGTGATACAACAAATTAAAAGCGGTATCGTAAACAGCAACCTCCTCTTGAAACAAAGCATTGGGAGCTTTTTTATAAATCAACTGTAAAACATTTGGAGCAACTTTTGTATCAAATAGCAGGTTTGCTTTTGTAGCCCCTTGCTGCTTTAATCTTTTAAAATATTCTTCTTCCCTTGTTTGCGAAGAAGTAAAGTAAACAGTTAAAGCAAATACCAACAGTAACGCTGCAATAAGTGAAGTAAATAAAAGCGTAAGCCTTGTTTTTATTTGCATGGTCAGTCTTGTTTAAAGATAAAACCAAGTCCAGGTTTGGTGTGTATCAGTTTTACATCAAAATCTTTATCAATTTTTTTACGCAGGTAATTGATATATACATCAATAAAATTAGTACCTGTATCAAATGTAGTTTCCCAAACATTTTCTGCAATTTCCGTTCGGTTCAAAACCCTTTCAGGATTTTGCATCATATATTCTAATAACTTCAATTCTTTTGGTGTCAAAGAAATTTCTTTATTGCCACGCTTTACAATTTTAGTATGCAGGTTCAATTCAAGGTCGGCATATTTTAAAATGAAGCCCTGTAAATTATTGTTGGTGTTATTGCGTTTTAGCAGGGCTCTTATACGTACATGCAATTCTCTCAACTCAAAAGGCTTTACTAAATAATCATCTGCCCCCGCATCAAAGCCTTCCACTTTATCGTCTGTTGTTCCCAATGCGGTGAGCATTAAAATTGGGATGTTTGGTTTTTGCAAACGTATTTCTTTGCAAAGGTCTAAGCCGTTTATGTTGGGTAAAATAATGTCTGTAATGATAATGTCGTAATGGTTGGCAAGGGCTAATTTTTTACCCATCAAACCGTCAAAAGCCAGCGTTATGCCAAAGCCCTGTTCTTCCAAACCACGTTTAATAAGTTTGGCAATCCGTTGTTCGTCTTCTATCAATAAAATTTGTAGCATTTACATTCTTTAGTGGTTCAAAGGTACAAATAGGTTGGTGGATTTTGGGGTGGTGGGTGGGCTAATTAATATTTTGAAGTGCTAGGAGTAGTAATGCGCTAACCTATATAGAAAGAAGTCTTTATCCCTTACACCATAATTAGCTGTTATGAATCGCTGTATTTTACTATTGATAGCTTCTGCCTTTGCATTGGTTTTACCTGTTTTAAAATAGTTCATTATTTTTTCTTCATTGCTTCCAATGATACG
>JAYVZR010000050.1:0-2480 GCA_043783135.1 Ferruginibacter sp.
CAAATATACAATATTGCAGGCAATTTGAGGACAATGATTTTTGGTTTGTTTTATGCGTAGTTGGTAAAAAAAACTCTGAATATTATTTTTAATGGAATATTTCCTTGCGCTCCAAAAGGGATAAAACTTGGTTCATATTTCAGCAAATTTTTTTAGATAAATGCCACCTTTTTTATTTGTGGAAATCTTTGTATAAAACTATCATAAAACGATTGCTTTAAATAGCCTTAAACACTTGATTTTCCTTATATTTGCACGGATTCGGATTTTAATAATTATAAAGAGAATTTGCCCTTAATTATGAGTACAGAAATTGAAGAAATAATACCGGTAAAAACAGCCTCCGTTACTGGTGGATACGAAGCAGACAGCATACAGGTTTTAGAAGGTTTAGAAGCAGTACGCAAACGCCCTGCCATGTATATTGGTGATATCGGCGTAAAAGGCCTGCACCACCTTGTTTATGAAGTGGTAGACAATTCTATTGATGAAGCCCTGGCTGGTTATTGCAAAAACATTACCGTAAATATCAACGAGGATAACTCTATAACAGTAGAAGATGATGGCCGTGGTATACCTACCGGTATGCATACCAAAGAAAACCGAAGTGCATTAGAAGTAGTAATGACCGTTTTACATGCGGGAGGTAAATTTGATAAAGGATCTTATAAAGTTTCAGGTGGGTTGCATGGAGTAGGGGTCAGTTGCGTAAATGCATTAAGTATCAAACTGCTTGTTACAGTTAAAAGAGAAGGCAAAACATTTGAACAGGAATATTCTAAAGGGGTGCCGCAGTATGCCGTAAGGGAAACCGGCACAGCTGATTCTACAGGAACAAAGGTGCATTTTTGGCCCGATATGAGCATTTTTACGGAGAGTGTTTATAAAAGAGAAATACTGGAAGGCCGTTTAAGGGAATTGGCTTTTTTAAATAGAAAGATTACCATCATTTTAAATGACCTTAGGGAAAAAGAAGATGACGGCAGTACCTACACCAAAACTTTTTATAGTGAAGGTGGTATTGTAGAATTTGTAGAAATGCTGGATAAAAATGCTAACCGTAATGCGTTGCTGCCGACAGTTATTTATTGCGACGGGCATGATGCTAACAGTAATGTAATGGTAGAAGTGGCCATGATGTATAACACCGGTTACCAGGAGCATCTTTTTAGTTATGTAAATAATATCAACACCATTGAAGGGGGTACACATGTGGCAGGTTTTCGTCGTTCCATAACCAGGGTATTTAAAAGCTATGGCGAAAAAGAAGGCATGTTTGAAAAAGCAAAGGTGGAGATTGAAGGAGATGATTTCAGGGAAGGCCTGAGTGCCATTATTTCGGTAAAAGTACCAGAGCCACAATTTGAGGGGCAGACCAAAACCAAATTAGGCAATAGCGAGGTGATGGGTGTGGTAGACAGTACTTTAAGCCGTGTATTGGTGGCATACCTGGAAGAAAATCCTAAAGATGCAAAAACAATTATTCAAAAAGTAATACTGGCTGCACAGGCAAGAGCGGCGGCCAAAAAAGCCCGGGAAATGGTACAGCGCAAAAGCGTACTTACGGGTGGGGGTTTACCGGGTAAATTAGCCGATTGCAGTGATAAAGATCCACATCGTTGCGAACTATACCTGGTAGAAGGTGATTCTGCGGGAGGTACTGCCAAACAGGGCAGGGATAGAAGTTACCAGGCCATACTTCCATTAAGGGGTAAAATACTGAATGTGGAGAAAGCCATGGAACATAAAATTTACGATAATGAAGAAATAAGAAATATGTTTACGGCGCTGGGTGTAAAAATCGGCACACCAGAAGACCCTAAAGCATTGGATATTTCCAAGCTCCGTTACCATAAGTTGATTATTATGACAGATGCTGATGTGGATGGAAGCCATATTGCTACACTAATACTTACTTTTATTTTCAGGTATATGACCGCTTTGGTTGAACAAGGGTATGTGTATATTGCCCAGCCGCCATTGTATTTGGTTAAAAAAGGAAAGGAACAGGATTATGCCTGGACGGATGAAGAAAGAAAAGCACTGATTGCTTTATTTGGACAAGGTAAAGATGATAGCGTAACCACACAACGATATAAAGGTTTGGGTGAAATGAATGCAGAACAATTATGGGAAACCACTATGAACCCCGTTACCAGAACATTAAAACAGGTAACTATTGAAAGTGCCGCAGAAGCCGACAGGGTATTTAGCATGCTGATGGGTGATGAAGTTCCCCCAAGAAGGGAGTTCATTGAAACACATGCCAGGTACGCCAAAATAGATGTATAAACAATAATGCTTGCAGGCAATTAGTACTAATTTTTGCTAAAACCAATAATTTATGTAGCTTGTAGCCTGAAGCTTACTACTTCAATCTATATTTACTAACCATAAATTCTACAAAATGTCAAAAATGTTAACAGCTTATTGCATGAAAACGAAAGAAAAAAACGTTCCATTGCAGGATGCAGTAATAA
>JAYVZR010000051.1:0-6795 GCA_043783135.1 Ferruginibacter sp.
AAAGTTTTGATCCGTTAAAGAAAACAGAGGGAGCCTTGGCGACTGATGCAAGATTGAATTAATTATAAGAAGCTAATAAAGATTAAACGAATACGCATACTCTTTGACGGCCTCAGAAAGAAAGCGTTAAGAAAATTTGAATGATTACCGTTAAAAAATGAAATTGATGTTACAAATGTTTGGCTTTGCTATTAGCTCGTAAGTCGCACAAAAGCCTGGTTACATTTTATTGTTTGAGCTAATTTCATTTTAGGTAAGCATTCAGATTTTTAGCTTTGTTTCTGCAGCCTTGATCTTTTTTGTTACTTTTTTGCATCAAGGCAAAAAAGTAAATAGAGACTGCCAAATTTGTTATTTGATTATTGTTTCATAAAAGAGCAACTATGAATATGTTCAATTTATTTAAGGAACGTCCGCACGACGTAAAAGCTATCCGCAATATTTTATTGCAGTCTATTAAAGAAAAATTGCAAAGGGCACAGGGTGGGGAAGGAGCCAATATTATGGGTGTGTATATTTTTATCAGTTGCAATGATGCAGAAAAGCATTTGTATGAAGCAGCAGTATTTGAAAATGTGCCGGGGAAATTTAAAATGGAAGAGGTTCAAAAAATAGCAGATGATTATGCTATTACCTTATCACCCTCTTTCAAATTTGAAGTGGCTTTTACGGATGAATTTCCACCACAGGCTGAGGCTGTAAAAAATATTAATGCTGCCATTTTTATATCTACCAAAAAATCGGGGATTGGCAATAATATACACCGTGCGTTTATAAATATATTAAATGGTGAAGCAGAAAATGATACCTATTTAATTGACCCCGCCTGTGGAAGAATAAATATCGGCAGAGAAACAAAAGTGCAGGCAGCAGGAAATTATATGCGAAAGAATGCCATCGCTTTTAAGCCAAATGAAGCCAACCGTTCTGTAAGCCGCCAGCATGCTCACATTGAATGGGAAGCAGACAGTGGTTCATTTTTGGTTTTTGCAGATGAAGGAGGGATACCCCCCAACAACAAAATGAAAGTGCGTACACCGGAAGGAGCTTTAATAAAAATGCAGGCTATTGAAGTGGGCCATCGCCTGCAGCAGGGCGACCAGATTATTTTAGGCGATTCGGCGGTACTTGAATTTACTTATTCCGGAAGCAATCAATAATATAAATGGCAAAAGTATTTACCATAACAGAAGGTGTAGAAAATCTCGGGGCATTAAAATCAGGAGGGCAGGGCTCTGTGTATAAAGCAAGAAAAACAGGGGAAATTATCACGGCCATCAAAATTTTGCCTACGCCCATCGCCAGCGAAAGTGAAGATGATAAACATTTTGCATCTTTTCAAAATGAAGTACAAAAATTAAAAAAGGTAAATGAAGTTCCCAGTCCCAATGTGGTAAGTATCATTGCTTCGGGCATTACAAGCTCCGGTAATCTTCCCTATATTGAAATGGAATATATTGAGGGCCCCGACCTGGGTGAATTGCTGAAGCCTCCTTATGATCCGGTTTTTACTATCAAGGAAACTTTAAAAGTGGCGGACCAGTTATCCAATGCATTGGCGCATTGTCATCGTGCCAACATAAAGCATGGAGATATAAAAAGCAACAACGTAAAATTTAACCAGCGTACCGGCAATTATATTTTGCTCGATTTTGGTTTGTCTGTAATGTCTGATGAACAAAGACGAACCAGTATCCGTTATGCAGGTGCAATAGAGTTTATGGCACCAGAGCAAAGCAACGGTGAAACACTTTTTGAAACAGACATTTACAGTTTTGGAATTATTCTTTTTGAATTGCTGGCAGGCTCGGTACCTTTTCCATTAATCAACAAAGGAGAGATGTCACGCAATGCCGTAATGCTGGCGCACATGGAAACTTTGCCACCAGATATGGTTACGCTAAGGAGAGATGCGTTACCTTCCTCATGGAGCAATAATAAACGGGAAAGAGAAATGCAGATACCGGTATGGCTGCTGCGCATGATTTATAAATGCCTTGAAAAAGATCCTGCAAAACGTTTTAAGAATGGTTATGAATTGCAGGAATTTATTCATTTCGGAACCTTTGCTGAAGAAAGAGAAAAAGGTATAAATATTCAACCGGAAGTAAAAGAAACAGTTTCCATAGATGAATCTGCCTGGCGAAATGAAATTTACAAACTGCAAAAACAACTTGCAGCAAAAGAAGCGTTGCTGAGCGAATTGCAATCGCAGGTTGATAGTAAGGAGAAAGATTTGTACCATGCTAAATTTAATAAACCAGCCGGTATTTCAAAGCTGTTGTTTTTTTTGGTGCTGATGATTGCGGTTAGCTTTGCTGCCTATTCTGCCTACATCATATTTTATGAGCCGGGTAACAGGAGTGAGACAGGCCCGGTGGTACAGGCGGAGGAGAAAATAAATAAACCTGTAGATTCTGCGGTTACTGTTACCAGTAAACAAATAAAAAAACCGAAAGAAAAACTAACCAAAAGCATTAATGCACCAGCTTCCAATGTGCTTAGCAAGCCTATCAAAAAACCGGTTTCAATTATACCTTCAGCAAAGGTTAACAAAGATACTCACCTGGCTGATGCATATGAAATCATCGACACCGCCTATTTTTATACTGCATCCGATAAAAATAGCAAGAGTAATGTGTACATCATCGGCAGTAATGTGCCACTAAAAAAATTAGATGAAACCACTGATTTTATCTACGTGGTTTTCACCGGCAAAGATGGAAAAATTACGAAAGGCTGGCTGTCGAAAGATAATTTTATCAAGGTGAATGATTATTAATTATTGGTAAACTCCGAAGTATCCCAATAGTTGCCGGTAACCATTTTTTAAACTTATGCGTTGGCTAAATTTACCTGGGCAAGCGTATCTATTTTAAAAGCTCTAATAAAGATTTGTTTTCTTAATCCCGAAGAGATAAAATAATTATAGAAAAAAATTGAACCTATTTTTTTGAATCCCGAAGGGGTGAAATATCATCCCTTCGGGATTTTGTTTACATAAATACTGTCTTTTCTATAATAATATCATCCGCCTTTGGTAGATTAAAAAAATTTAGATGCGTTTCCCCTGCTTATTTTACCGGGTACAGGTCACCCCGATACATCTTCGCCAATCCCCAAATAGCCCGGCCACTTTTATAAAACAGGTTTTTTTATAAACATACCATTATAATACTTGCGGTAAGCATATCCCAAAAAAAGGTTAGGCACGATTAGAAAAACGCCCATTAACCAACCTGAAGGAACTAAAATAGTATGAAACAGTAATACATTTAAACTGATTGGGAAAAATATCACTGCAGAAAATGGAGCGTACCGGTTAATCAATAGCGATATACCACCCAATATTTGAATAGATTTTATCATGGGATAAAAAATAGCCCGAAGCCTTTAATCCTTCTTTAAAGGTTTCTGCGTTACCGGTATGCATTGGTTGATATGGAATAAAATGCAGGAAATAATCCAGGCCAAAAACCAGGTAAATAAATCCGAGCAGTATGCGGAAAATGATTGTTGCACTTTTCATATAATTTTTATTTCTTAGGCAGTTAATCAGGCAATATAATTTTTGCAGCTATATCTTCAAAGATATAAAGGTAGCATACAATTGAAAATAAAAATCTGGGTTAACCTGGCAATATTAATTAGATATAAAATTAAAAGGACAATGACCCCTCATTTGCAAAGAGTTCTCTGCAAGACAGGATCAAAGTTTATCAAATGATTTCTTTTAATTTACGACATTTTGGAAACATAGCAGTTCAATTCTTTTATATCAAACCTGTGTATGCAGCGGTAATTTGCGAATTCGTTTTCCTGTGGTATTCTTCCAGATCAATATTTCAACTTTCGAGGATTTTATTTTTCATCAGAATTTTCTATTATGTGAATTTTTATTTATTAATGAAAGGTTTTTAATAATTTTTTCTATTAATTAATTTTTATCAGCAATACGCCAGATAGTATTGCTTACATCATCCGATACCAGCATCGATCCATCTGCAAGGACTGCAATGCCCACAGGCCTTCCATGCACTTTGCTCTTTGCGAGATCGGTTATAAACCCGGTTAAAAAATCTTCTGGAGGGCCTGACGGTTTGCCATTTTTAAAAGGAATAAAAATTACTTTATAGCCTGATAACACTGACCTGTTCCAGGAACCATGCTGTGCAATAAACGCCCCATCCTGGTACTTAGCAGGAAACGAATGTTGCCTGTAAAATATAAGCCCAAGGGAAGCAGTGTGTGATCCCAAAGATACATCAGGCACAATTACTTTTTCAATTGGTTCAGGGCTTTGTTTATCTGCAAGCCTTGGATCTTTATGATGGCCATAATAGAAAAAAGGCCACCCATAAAAGCCACCTTCTTTTACGCTGGTAAAATAATCAGGCACCAGTTCATCACCTAACTCATCCCGTTCATTTACTGCTGTCCACAATGTTTGTGTGCCGGGCGCCCAATCCATACCCACTGGGTTTCTCAGCCCATGGGCATATATTCTTTCACCTGATCCGTCAAGGTTTACTTCAAGTATATCGGCCCTCCTTATTTCATTGTCAAGCCCTTTTTCTGCCACGTTGGTTCCTGACCCAACACTTATATAAATTTTATTTTTAGCTTTATTCGTAATAATATTCCGTGCCCAGTGCCGGTTATTTTCACCAGCAGGAAGATCAACAATTTTTTTTGCTGTTGCCTGCTGTAGTAAAGTATCGCCAGCCACATAATCGTATTTCATTAACGCATCTGTATTGCCCACATAAAAATGATTTTCAATTATCAGCATGCCAAAAGGCTGTTTTAAATTTTCTGCAAATACATAACTCTTTTCCGGTATCCCATTTTTATCTGCATCCCTATACAGTATAATCCTGTTGACACTTTCACCAATATGCTGTGTTTTTATTTTGCGGGAAAGATTAGCACCTAATTTTAATATGCCTTTTAATATGGTATTTGATTCTGCTACAAAAATATCGCCGTTGCCCGCTATATAAATCCACCGTGGATGTTCCAATCCGCCGGCAAATTTATTTACAGTAAAACCTTTTGGCGCCAAAGGCATTTCACCTTCTTTCCATCCTATTACTTCACTGAAGTTTGTTGCTGAACCTGTCGCATACGGACCTGGCAAACTATCATCTTTGTAACCACTTGTTGTTACAGATCCCCCATAAGATCCTTTATTCATTTTTTTAATATTGCAGGAAAACAATAAAACAAAAATTAATGCAGTGGGGAAGATATTTTTCATTGTATTGACCGATTGCAATTTTTTAAAAGGCCTCACGGTTTTGGTTTTAATTAGTTATTAAAAAAACTTCGGTACATCTGGCACATCCGGCACATTATTTTATTGGATCTTTGCAATATTGCCACTGCCTGAAATAATAAAGTAAAGCGCAAAGGAAATTTTGTAATTTCCGATGCACTTTCTTAAAGCATTAATTTTTATAAATGCAATACTGTTTGGAAAGCAAATTATTTTCCTTTGCTGCTTTTGTCGGAAGAGGTATGCATTCCCTTTTCTGATTTGCCATCACTTTTATCATCCGTCATTTTCTTAGATGATGTGTCGTGCTTTGAACTGTCCTTCATTTTTCCGCCCTGGGCATTGGTTTCGGTTTTGTGCTGACTCTTAGAGTCTTTTTGATTTTTGTCCATTTTGTTTTTTTTGTTTGTGAATAATTATGATTAAAATTCTTTAAAATTCTTTAACAACAGTTACAAATTCGTAGAGCATACGTTTTTTAAACCAGCAAAAAAAGTGCTAATAAAAGCAACAGGCTTTTACTAAAAAAACCTGTTGCTAACAAATTACATCGGCTCCTTCATCTTCTTTTTCATTTTCATACTTTTCATTTTTCCGTCCATCATTACGCAATCGCCATTTTTAAGCATGTGGGTGGTGCCATCTTTCATTTTCATGTTACCATCCGCCATTACCATAGCCCCGTTAGGAAAAGTCATGTCTTTTTCCATCATCATAGTTTTGCCCCCCTTCATTTCCATCATTTTACCATCTTTCATCATTACACAATCTTTCTGTTTGCCATGAGTCATTTTTGAATCCATTGTGTTGTCCATTTTGCTCTCTGTTTTTTCCTGCGCCTTTACAGATAAACTGAGCGTAAAAACTGCAATCACCATTAGTACTTGTTTCATATATTTTTGTTTTTTGGTTACGATTTTAAATACTATTCCTCCTGGTTGTTTCTATTATTTGTTTTAATGATTCTACTTCTATTTAAACACCTTTCAGTATTACAGATTCCAGGGTAAACCCGGAACCAAAAGCTGCATGCTGACTGTAGTTTCCCCACATTAGGTCTTATTGTATAATTTATTCTACGTTTTTTTAATTCCTTCCTTATGTTATTATATGTATAGGGAAGGATATAAACGCATAATGTGAAGTTTATTTTTTGAACAACTGCCTCGTTTTTTAAGCGGATAAACAAGTCTATTAAAATTTCATCGGCCATACTCTTATCGGCAGTATGAGTGCAGATTGTGCCACACATTACAGGTGTATATTTATTATAAAACTGATCACAGCCTCTAAGGTTGTTTTCTCTACTCAGCGAGAGAATGTTTGAATCTGTTATTTGATTGGCAACGCTTTCCATTCCATGTAATAACAGGAACAATAATGCCACAAATTTGATATTTTAAAAAGAGCCATTTAAATGGGGTGCATTTAAAATTGTCGCCGTAAAAATCACTAAATTAGGCAAACCAAACTACCAACCCATGACGGAAGCAAACTTTATTGCCTTAGCTAAAAAG
>JAYVZR010000052.1:0-41803 GCA_043783135.1 Ferruginibacter sp.
ATTGTAAGCCGCATCTACAATAAAGTCATTCATAATAAATGAAGCAAAATAAAAATCGCCGGTTTTTTTCCAGTTTACATTTTTTGCTTTGGTGAAATCCTTTTCAAATGCAAATTTTACTTTAGCTGTTACTTCGTCGCCATTTGAGGCAAAGGCAGAAACAGAAAACAGCAATAGCGCTGCTGTTGCAATAGTGGTTAACTTTTTCATTTTATAATTTTTTTTGGTTAAGTAATGCTGCATGTTTAAGCAGCTTTAAAGTTGGTGATACAAATCTATTTGGTCTATTACCGCCTCGCAAGCAGTAATTGATAAAAACAAGGAAAAATGGCACAAAATGTATAAGCGGAACGGGAAGGATATTATTTTATAAATCTACTGCTATCACAGTATATAAGATGTATACTCTGTACTTATTTGTTAATGAAATAAAAAAATTGAAGAAGGTTTTGTTAAAAAGTAATAATGGTTTTAACCCGGCAGTCAGGCGATAATTTTTTATCTTTATCAATATGAATTATTTAGCCCATGCTTATTTATCATTTAACCAACCCGGTATTTTAGCAGGTAATATGATCAATGATTATATAAAAGGCAAAAAAAAATTTGAATACCCCGAAGCCGTTCAAAAAGGGATGTTATTGCACAGGGCCATAGATGATTTTACAGATCATCATCCCGCAACCGAACAGGCAAAAAAATTTTTTAAGGCCGATTACAGGCTATATTCAGGTGCCTTTGTAGATGTTTTGTACGATCACTTTTTAGCCAATGATATAAATGAGTTTTATGATGAGGCTGCACTATATTCCTTTTGCCAGGCAACATATAAAAGCCTGCAAAATAATTTCGCTTTATTTCCTCAAAAGTTTCAACAGGTATTGCCTTATATGCAAACGCAAAACTGGTTATACAATTATCGATATAAAGAAGGTATTGAAAAAAGTTTTGGTGGCCTGGTAAAACGTGCTGCCTATTTATCAGAATCTGCTACAGCATTTGCCATTTTTAATGAGCACTATAATACATTAGAAATTTGCTATAACGATTTTTTCCCGGAGCTTAAACAATTTACTATTCAGCAATTGAAACAGCTTAATAACAATTGAATCTTTTATATTTGTAATTAAACACCTTATTATTAATATGAAAAGAAGATTAATTGTACTTTTTATTTTTTGCTGCTTATGTAACATGCTTACTGCACAAACAAAATTTCCTCCCGTAGATAAATCACCGATGGATATGTGTTACTATCCGGGCAATTACCCGGTTTTAAAAATCCAGGATAAATTAACAGAGCCTTTGGTAGCAAGGGTAATTTATAGCAGGCCTCAAAAAAATAGCCGTATAATTTTTGGCGATTTAATAGCTTATGGGCAGGTGTGGAGGTTAGGCGCCAACGAAGCAACTGAAATTGAATTTTTTACTCCTGTAAGTATTGGCACTGTTAAAATAAAAAAAGGCAAGTACACGCTGTACTGTATCCCTAACCAGGATAAATGGACATTGATAATTAATAAAGAAACAGATACCTGGGGATCATTTAAATATGATGAAACAAAAGATGTGGTAAGGATAGATGCGCCGGTTGTAAAACAAGCAGATTCCCTGGAATATTTTGCTATGGCATTTGAAAAATCTGCTACAGGGGCAAATTTGGTAGTCGGTTGGGATGATGCACTTGTTAGTTTTCCTATTTATTTTTAAATTCTTTTCACTGAATATTTTACTATCCCGGCCAGTTGCCGGGATTTTTTTGGATATTTACAACTATGTGTGGAATAGCAGGGATAATAAGCCTCAATACTTTTGCAGTTACAAAGGAGCGGCTTAAAAAAATGACTGATGCATTGTCTCATCGTGGACCCGATGGACAGGCACAATGGATCAACCATGCCGGCAATGTTGGCCTTGGCCACAGAAGATTATCCATACTTGATTTAACAGATGCTGCTGCCCAGCCAATGCATTACCTTGAAAGATATTCGATTGTTTATAATGGTGAAATCTACAATTATATTGAGTTAAAGGAACTGCTCTACAAAAAAGGATATCATTTTCAATCAAAATCTGATACCGAAGTTATTTTAGCGGCTTATGATTACTGGAAAGAAGATTGTCTTGAACATTTTGATGGCATGTTTGCCTTCGCCATACTGGATAAAAAAGAACAAATTATTTTTTCTGCAAGAGACAGGTTTGGAGAAAAGCCATTTTACTATGTTGCCCAGGATGAATTATTTTTATTCGCAAGCGAAATGAAAGCCTTTTGGGCTATTGGTATAGAAAAGGAACCAGATGAAAAAATGCTGCTGAATTACCTTGCACTCGGCTATGTTCAAAATGCAAATAATAAAGAACAGAGTTTTTTTAAAAATATCTATTCCCTTGTGCCCGGAAGTTGCATGATACTTAATATTAAAACGCTTCAATACTGCATAGATATTTATTGGGATATTGATAAAGATACAGTAAGAAAAATTTCACGGGGCGATGCCATAGAAAAATACAGGGAGCTTTTTACTTTATCGGTCAACCGCAGGTTGCGGAGTGATGTTGCTGTAGGAACAAGCCTTAGCGGCGGATTAGACAGTTCATCTATTCTTGCAACAATTAATCAATCGGGCGGTTCAATTAAAACATTCTCTGCTGTTTTTAAAGGTTTTGAAAAAGATGAATCACACCACATTGCTGCCGTTACCGATTATATTTCTGCAAAAAAATCTTTTAAGGGACAAATACAAAAATACTTTGTAGAACCTTCTGCATTGGGGCTGATAAAAGATTTTGAAAAACTATGTTATTACCAGGAAGAGCCATTCCCCTCCAGCAGCATTTATGCACAATACAAGGTATTTGAATCAGCAAATCAACAACAGGTAAAAGTATTGCTGGATGGGCAAGGGGCAGATGAAACACTGGCTGGCTATAATAAATACATTCATTGGTACCTGCAGCAACTTGCAGCCAAAAGCAACTTCGTTACTGCATACAAAGAGAAACAGTTATTGCATAAAAATGAAATACCCTTCAAATGGGGAATCAAAAATTATCTGGCCGCTTATCTTCCGGCACATGCAGTTATTCAGTTAGAGCAGAATGAATACATGAAAACAATCAGGCATCCGGATATTGATAAAGATTTTGTAGCAGCCTTACAGGGAAGAGAATGGGAAGGCATACGCAAACCCATCATTACAAAATTAAATGATATTTTATATTTCAATACACATACACTGGGCCTGGAAGAGCTGCTTCGTTTTGCTGACAGAAACAGCATGGCACATGGAAAAGAAGTGAGGCTGCCATTTTTAAATCATAAACTGGTAGAGTTTATTTTTTCTTTACCTGCCAGTTATAAGATACACAATGGCTGGACCAAATGGATACTTCGTAAAATGATGGATAAAAAATTACCGGATGAAATAGTGTGGCGAAAAGATAAAGTGGGTTATGAACCCCCGCAAAAACAATGGATGCAAAATGAAACCCTGCAGGATTACATGCAGGAGGCAAAAAGAAAACTTGTTAATAAGGGGGTACTGCAAAAAAAAGTACTCAATAAAAAGATAGTACCAAAAGCAGCCTATGAAGAAAATAATTATGACTGGCGGTATTTGTGTGCTGCACAAATAATATCTTCTGATGCTTATGTATAAATACATAACATCATATTTTTCCTTTTTATCACCCCATCATTTTTTTCTATAAACTTTTAACAGCCTCAAAATGATGTTACTTTGCAGTGAATATTACAAATCAATAATAGTTAAACAATGAAACTTGCAACTAAAATAATACATGCCGGTGCAGAGCCAGACCCATCCACAGGCGCCATCATGATACCTATTTATCAAACCTCTACTTATGTACAGGAAGCCCCCGGTGTAAATAAAGGTTACGAATATGCCCGTAGCCAAAACCCAACACGTAAAGCATTAGAAGATGCTTATGCAATTATTGAAAATGCAAAATATGCGTTGGCTTTTAGCAGTGGCGTTGCAGCAACCGACAGTGTAATAAAATTACTGAACCCAGGCGAGGAAGTTATTGCAGCAAGAGATATGTACGGTGGCAGTTATAGATTGTTTACAAAAGTGTGGGAGCGGTACAATATAAAATTCATTTATGTTGATACCACCAATATCGCCAGTGTAAAAGCAGCAGTAACCAGCAACACAAAATTAATCTGGGTTGAAACGCCTACCAATCCTTTAATGAACATTACAGATATTGAAGCCATTGCAGGCATTGCACAACAAGCCAATGCATTGCTTTGTGTTGACAATACTTTTGCATCGCCATATTTGCAAAACCCAATTGATTTGGGCGCTGATATTGTAATGCACAGTGCTACAAAATATCTGGGTGGCCACAGCGATGTAATACAGGGTTGTCTGATGATGAACGATGCGGCACTTAGGGAAAAATTATATTTTATTCAGAAAAGCTGCGGTGCAGTACCGGGCCCAATGGATTGTTTTTTAGTATTGAGGGGAATCAAGACCCTTCATGTACGCATGAAACAACATTGCATTAATGGTGAAAAAATTGCACGCTGGCTGGTCAAACATCCTAAAGTTGTCAAAGTTTACTGGCCCGGTTTTGAAGACAGTGCGGGCTATGCTGTTGCAAAAAAACAAATGCGTGATTTTGGAGGAATGATAAGTTTTGAATTGAAAGATGATAGCGATAATGAAGTAAAAAGAGTTTTATCATCCACACATCTTTTTTCACTGGCAGAAAGTTTAGGTGGTGTAGAATCATTGATCAATCACCCTGCAAGTATGACGCATGCGAGTATCCCCAAAGAAGAAAGAATAAAGAACGGGCTTAGTGATGGCCTTATACGTTTAAGTGTAGGCATCGAAGATGCAGACGACCTTATTGAAGATTTATCAAATGCTATTGGATAATACGATGAATAATTTTATTGAAATAATTGGATGGATTGGCGCCGTATTAATTGTAGGCGCCTATTTCTTTAATATCAACGGAAAATTAAAAAGTTCTTCCATTGTGTATATCATCAGCAATTTATTGGGTGGTATTTTTTTTACCCTTAATACTTTTGTTCATAAGGCTTACCCATCTATGATTGTAAACATTATCTGGGTGATAATTGCCATTGCTGCCATCCTAAAAAAAGACAAACCGGTTCCATTAAATTAAAGCATACGTGGAAAAGAACCTTAAAAAAGAATTAGATAAAAAAGTAAAGCTTTATAACCAGCCTGGTTTTATAAAAGATGACCCTATTTCAATTCCTCATTTATTTTCCAAAAAACAAGATATTGAAATAGCCGGTTTTTTTGCAGCAATATTTTCCTGGGGCAACCGCACAACAATTATCAATAAAAGTAAGGAACTATTGCAACTGATGGACAATGCCCCGCATGATTTTTGTTTGCTGCATAACAGCAAGGCATTAAAAAATCTTGAAAAATTTAAGCATAGAACTTTTACTGCAACTGACCTGTTGTACTTTGTAGAATTTTTTAAATTTCATTATTCCACCCACGATTCATTGGAAATTGCTTTTATAAAAGGGATGCATAAAAAAGATAAAACAATCGAAAATGGGTTAAAAGGCTTTTATGACTATTTCTTTTCATTACCTGATGTTCCTCAAAGGACAAAAAAGCATATCGCCTCTCCGGAAAAAAATTCTTCCTGTAAACGATTAAATATGTTTTTGCGCTGGATGGTGCGCAATGATAATAAAGGAGTTGATTTTGGTATCTGGAAAAACATATCGCCGTCACAACTTATTTGCCCAATTGATGTGCATGTGGCAAGGGTTTCAAAAAGATTTAATTTATTAACCCGTAATCAAACCGATTGGAATGCTGCACTGGAGTTAACCGCTTATTTACGGACACTGGATAAAAACGATCCGGTAAAATATGATTTTGCTTTATTTGGTATGGGTATAACAGATAAACCTTCCGCAATGAATTATAGTGCTTTAAAAATAATCAAATGAACCCGCAACTGCAATATTATCTTCAACAAACATTTGGTTTGCCTGATAAAGTAGACAGCAGGCCCCAGGCAGAAGTTTTTTTAGCAGCGCAAATAAATGAATTGATTAAAAACGATTTTAACCAACTGGTACAAATACTTTACCGTTTAGATGTTAATGAAACAAAGTTAAAACAGGTATTAAATAACAACCCCAATGAAGATGCAGGAAAAATAATTGCTGCTTTAATAATTGAACGCCAGTTACAAAAAACAAAAAGCCGTGAAGAATTTAGCAAAAAAAATAATCCTTTATCTGATGAAGAAAAATGGTAAGGGTGCACTCTAAATTATCGTTTTATTAAACTGACTCAAAAATGTATAAACTCTTTACTGCAAAGGGCTCTAAAGCCCTCTCCCTTGGAGAGGGTTTGGGTGAGGTCAAACGAAATGCTATAATTTAAATGCACCCATTAACAGTCAGGATATCATTTAATAGTTATTTTCGTAATCAATTTAAACAATATGAAGTTAGTTACTTATTTAAAAGATGGGCATGATCAATTGGCGATGGCAATAAACGGTATGCTGCATGATATGAATGAAATACATCCTGAGCTGCCCACCAGCATGGCCATGTTTTTAAATTATTGGGATGATTATTTTCCGGCTGCAAAAATTGCCGAACAAAGAATTAAAGATGGGTTAAAAGGAAATTTGTATGCCACAGACTGGGATGAAAGTGTGCTGCTGGCGCCAGTACCTTATCCTACCAGTTGCCGGGATGCATATGCATTCCGGCAGCATGTAGCCGCTGCAAGGCGTAACAGAAAAGCAGATATGATTGCTGAATTTGACCAATACCCTATTTTTTATTTTACCAACCACAACAGTATACAAGGTCCTGGTGAAATACTTTGTATGCCCGACCATTTTAATAAATTAGATTTTGAACTGGAAGCAGCCATTGTAATATGCAGGCCCGGCAAAAATATCAAGGCATCAGAAGCAGATGAATACATTGGCGGGTTAATGATTATGAACGATATGAGTGCAAGAACATTGCAAATGGAAGAAATGCTGCTAAACCTTGGCCCCGCTAAAGGAAAAGATTTTGCCACAGTTATTGGCCCCATGCTGGTTACAACAGATGAGTTAGAAGAATATGTAGTGCCCTGCCAGGAAAATCATACCGGTAAATCCTGGAACCTTGGGATGAAATGTTCAGTAAATGGTATGCCTGTTAGCGAAGGAAATGTAAGCGATATGACATGGACATTTGCCGAAATAATTGAAAGAAGCAGTTATGGTGTGCAATTATTTGCAGGCGATATTATTGGCAGCGGTACGGTTGGCACAGGTTGTTTTTTAGAACTGAATGGAACAGGTAAATTAAATGATCCCAATTACCAGGAACAATGGTTAAAGGAAGGAGATATTGTTGAAATGGAAATTGATGGATTAGGGAAATTGACAAATACTATTGTAGCAGAAGATTCTGACTGGAGTATATTTCAACAAAAAAAGAATATCTAATTGTAAAAATGAATAAAATTTTAACGCTGTTTCTTCTGCAATGGCTTGTTTCTATAGGCCTTTTTGCGCAGGAAAATCTTTCAAAAAGATTGGACTCCTTGTTTAATTCTATTTGTAAACAAGGGGAACCAGGAGGAGCATTATTAGTAGCGCATGGAGATAACGTACTTTTTTCCAAAGGATATGGTGTTGCTGATATCAATACAAAAGAAAAAATAACTGCTCACACACAATTTAATATTGGTTCCATCACAAAAACATTTGTAAGTAACGCAATACTTATACTGGCGCAGCGAAATAAACTAAGCCTGGATGATAACCTCTTAAAATATTTCCCCGCTTTTAAAAATAAAAGCATTGCACAAAAAGTGCAAATTAAACATTTACTAAGCCATGTAAGTGGTTTGCCCGATTGCAGGGAAGTTTCAAAAAATATAATCTATTATTTAACAGCAAATGATAAACAAAACTTTGCGCCACTACAGCAAACAGATACATTGGTTTTTGAACCAGGTAGCAAATTTGAATATAGTAATCCTGCTTTTAATGGCCTTGCACTCATTATTGAAATGGTTACTGGTATAATATGGCAGGATTTTGTACGCCAGGAAATATTTGTTAAAGCAGGTATGAAGGAAAGTGATATTACCGATGGTGCCCACCCCGAAAAAGGTGTAGCGCATGGATATGAAAAAGAAAAAAACAAGTTTAAAGAATTGGACTATGGTGAAGAACCTACTTTTTGTGCTGCCGGAAATGGAGGCATCTGGTGTTCTGTAAATGATTTGTATAAATATTACCAGGCATTAATGAAGCCTTCATTTTTAAACAGAGAAATTATCAGCAACAGCATGCAGGTAAAAAAATTTGAAACCTGGAGTGATATCACCAAACCATTTGTAGGATATAGCTGGTTTGTAACAAAAACGTTTGACGGCCAGTTACGAATTGGGCATACCGGAAGCCAGGGAGGCTTTACCGCCAACTTTCAGTTTATACCCCAACGTAAAATATTTGTAACCATGCTTTTTAATACACCACAGCAGGTACAGGAAATTATGACTAAAATTGAATTGATATTGCAGCAGGAAAAATATTTATAAATGATATTAAATCTAAAAGATTTAAAACCGGCAGCTGTTCAAAATTACCTGCAGCATGCTATTGCGCCAAGGCCAATATGTTTTGCTTCTACCATAGATAAAGATGGAAATATCAATTTAAGCCCCTTTAGTTTTTTCAATTTATTTTCTTCCAATCCACCCATTGTAATTTTTTCTCCGGCCAGGCGGGTAAGGGATAATACTACCAAACACACATTACAAAATGTACTGGAAGTTAAAGAAGTGGTTATTAATATTGTTGATTACGAAATGGTTCACCAGGTATCACTGGCCAGTTGTGAGTTTACAAAAGATGTAAATGAATTTACAAAAACTGGTTTTACTATGGAGTCTGCAACTGTAGTAAAACCTCCCATGGTAAAAGAAAGCAAGATAAAATTAGAGTGCATTGTAAATGAAGTAAAGCATTTAGGTACCGAAGCCGGGGCGGGCAATTTAGTAATTTGCGAAGTTATCTGCATGCATATTGATGAAAGTATTTTAGATGAAAATAAAAAAATAGACCAAACAAAAATACAGCATGTTGCAAGGCTTGGTAGTGATTGGTATTGCAAAGTGGATGAAAGCAATCTGTTTAAAGTAGAAAAACCAAATACACAATTAGGTATTGGTGTAGATGCGCTTCCCGCAGATATCCGTAGCAGTAAAATACTTACAGGAAATAACCTGGGTCAACTTGCCAATGTACATGAAATGCCTCTTGTTGACCCCGCCTTTTTTGATGATACGCTAAAAAATATTATTCAGTATTATTCTATTAACCCCGATGAAATGGAAAAGGAGTTGCACCACTATGCAAAAGAATTGCTGGATGCTGGAAAAGTTAAAGAAGCCTGGCAGGTGCTATTGGCTTTAAATTAAATAATGTAAATTTACAGTGATGTCATCAGCAATAAAAATATTACCGCATTACACTTACGAAGAGTATTGCCAGTGGGAAGGGCGTTGGGAACTTATTGAAGGCATTCCATATGCCATGAGCCCTGCACCTGCACCAAGGCATCAATGGGTAAGTTCAAATATAAAGGCTGAATTACGAAATGCCATAAAAAAATCCGGCTGTAAAAATTGTAAAGTATACGACTTCATTGATATTAAAGTTGCTGAAGATACCGTACTTCAGCCAGATGCAGTAGTGGTATGTAAAGAAATAAGCAAACCCTTTCTTGATTTTCCGGCTGCGTTGGTGGTGGAAATCCTCTCACCATCTACAGCAATGAAAGACCGGAACAATAAATTTTATATTTACCAGTCGCAGCAAATCCCTTACTACATTATTATTGATGTTGATAAAAATGAAATAGAAATTTATCACCTCGATAAAGACGGTAAATACCAGTTAGAAAAAATGGAACCTTCCAAAGAGTATACATTTAACTTGGAAACTAACTGTACTGCTACTGTATTGCTTAGTGATATCTGGGAATAATACCACTTCCTTCCTGCATAAATTTAATTAGCTTTTAACTTTTATTGCTGCAGTAATTTTTTATTTTCACCAAATGATAAAACTTATTGTTGCGCTGCTATTGCCCTGCAGTTGTTTTTCGCAAACAAATTACAATTATAAAAACCTGGTATTGGAAGGCGGCGGCATTCGTGGGCTTGCCTATGCGGGTGCTTTTAGTGTATTGGAGCAACAGCATATTTTATTTCAGATAGAAAAAGTTGCCGGCACCTCGTCGGGGGCCATTGCAGGTGTTATGATAAGTGTAGGATATAGTGCAAATGAAATTGATAGTATTATGCGCTCCTTACCAGTAGAAGAATTTAATGATGGCAAAGGCGGCATATTTGGAAAATATCGTCGTGTAAAAAATAGTTACGGATTATATAAAGGAGAAAAAATTACGCGTTGGATTCAACAGGTAATAAAGTACAAAACAGGTAACGATAATTTTTCCTTTGCCCAACTACACCGGCTTCACCTGCAAAATAATTTATACAAAGATTTCTATTGTACTGCTACCAATTTAACCAAACAGCAATTGGAAATTTTTTCTTTTGATAATACGCCCGATATGCCGCTTGCTTTAGCAGTACGGATCAGCGGGGGTATCCCTCTATTTTTTGAACCCACTATTCTGAACAATGAGTATCATAAAATTGAAAAAACAGATACTCTTTCTTTTAAAAATTATTATGTAGATGGTGGTATGATTGCCAATTATCCCATCAGCATTTTTGATACCTGCGAAAATGGGGGCAACCCTTTTCAATGTGACAAAATATGGTTTAACACACAAACCCTTGGAATTAAACTGGAGCGCCCGGCACAGATTGATTCACTTAAAAATAACAGCAACCATGTTCCTCCCTTCCTGATAAACTCGTTTAAAGAATATATGCATGCATTTAATACCCTTGTTTTAGAAACACTCAACCAAAGATACCCCAACCGCGAAGATGAAAAAGGCCGTACTATTTATATCAGTTATGGCACGGTACCTGCCACGGTTCGCAAAATGACACCTGCCGAAAAGGAAATGCTTTTCACTAATGGGGTTGCTGGTGTAACTGATTTTTTACAATTGCATCATTAAATATCTAAACAAACTATTGGCCCGTAAGCAAGTTAATTTTTTAGCGCAATAATTATTAAATATCTTTCTTACTCTTATAAATTTTTTCACGAAGAATATTAAAAAACATGCTTCTTTCTTTTTCTCCAATCACGCTGATATGGGAAGATTTTCTGATAATATTCTGTAAACTTTTAAAAGTATAATCGCAAAAGCTTGTATCTTCTGTACCCATAAAATTGAGCCCGTTATGGTTCAAAACTGTAATCTGTCTGTCGCCGCCTTTTACATAAGTCATATTATCGCCAATCAGGCATTCGTTAATGTATACATCAAAAGAAGCACTACCAGCAGTAACCGGTTGATTATATAAAAATTTTTTTCCAGCTTCTACCTGTAGCTCTATATGGTTTAGCAATTCTTCCAATTGTAAATATATTTTCGCTATTACCTGCTTATTTGTAAAAACATTCGACTGCCGGTAAAATTCAATTTGTGAGATGGTAATATTGACGTTTTCCAAACACCATATTTCAGTAGATGGAACTTTTATATAGTTTTCAATAATTTTTTTGGCTGATTCCACAATGTCTTTACCATGCTCTTCTCCATTAAACTGCTGCTTTGCCAATTCAGGGTAACCCAGAAGCGTTCTTTTCCAGAAGAAAAATTTAAAGTCCCGCAATTCAGGAAATTGCATGAAATGAAAGAGGGGTATATCCTTGTTATGAAAATACACATGAGGTTGCTCCAACATTTTAAATAAGTCCAGTTGAGCGCATAAATCCTTCAGGTATTGATTAAATCCAAAGGAAATATTATCTACCCTGTTACCAGAAAAAATAACGGTATTAGACTGTATCTGTAGTAACTGGTCAAGTGAAACCTGGTATTTGTTACACAGCAACTGTACTTCATCCAGCCCGATAGGTTTCTCTCCTCTAATCCGCCGGTAGGCACTGTCATTACTGATATTGAGCAGTTCGGCCACTTCATCTACAAAAGATAAATGCTGGGGTAGTTTTGATTTGATGTGGTTAAAAAATAATTGCTGGGTTTGATTGGAGTCCATAACAGTTTTATTAAAGATATATTAGGAATATATGCGTGCAACGCGACTATTATTGTCAAAAAACACTAATCAAGCAAATAACATTTTAAATATAGTAAAATTTGCGATGATCTGCAAATATGCGGCGACAGAAAACTATTTTTTATTACAAGTGCTGATACAGGATGATTTTGCCGTTTTGAAAGCCTTATCCGCAAAAGTAGTTTTACATCGCAACCATTATTAATTAACTAATAAAAATTTAACAAAATGAAAAAGCTGATTTTTTTACTCACAATAATAACAACACTAAACGCACATGCGCAAAAAACACAGTTTGGTCTTACTGGCGGCGCCACTTTTGCCAACTACAAGTCAAATTATGATGGCACCGACCAGAGCGGAAATTCAAAAATGGGTTTTACCATTGGGGCAATTGCCAATATTGCCGCAGGTAAAAGTTTTGTAATTCAGCCAGCAATAAACTGGGTGCAAAAAGGTACAACAGACGAACAAACTGTTGATGGTACTAAAATAAGTTCTTCAGTTACCACCAACAACATTGAAATGCCGGTAAATTTTATGTACAGCCACAACGGTTTTTTTATTGGTGCCGGGCCGTCTTTTACGTTTTCGGTTTCAGGAAAAATAAAAGCAGAAACAGGTGGCCAAAAACAAGAGGAGACTATACATTTTGGCAATAGTGACCAAGATGTTATGAAATCATTTGACTTTGGCGCTAATGCAGTAACAGGCTACCAGTTTAAGGGAGGGTTTTTAATTGCTGCAAATTATAACATAGGGTTCAGCAATCTTGCCCCGACAAATGACTCCAATAAAGGCTCACTTAAGAGCAGTTATTTTGGTATCAAACTAGGATACTTGTTAGGTGGTAAAGGCAAATAATAATATTATCTCATAAACTAACAATCGTGAAAAAATTATTCCCCATTTTATTTTTATTTGCTGGGTTTGCAACTATAGCACAGGAAGATACTATCACCTTGGCGAAAAAAAAGAAACCCAGTGTTGCCACTATTATTACTATGGATGAAAAAAAAGTATATGGCTGGTTTTACAAGATGGATAGCGACAATGTGTATTTATTAAATGCCGGAATTAAAAAACCGCAATCAACGGAAATAAAAAGTATTGAATCATACGAAGCAAGCATTCGTATTAATGCATTGCAAATAAACAAAATAACTTTCAGCAAAAAGCATCAAGGATTAAAGGGGGCATTGATTGGTTTGGGAACAGGTGCAGCTATTGGCGCTATTGCAGGCTATGCCCCAGGTGATGATCCTCCAGGCCGGTTTTCTTTTACTGCGGAAGAAAAAGCTGAAGTTTTGGCGGTATTTGGCGGTTTGACTGGCGCTTTGGTGGGTGCATTAATCGGAGCATTAATCGGAGCATTGGCGAAGAAACATTTATCATTGGTGGAAAAAAAGATGCGCCTTATTTGAAAAGGTTATCTGAGCCTGAAAATATTTGTTAACCAGCTGATGCAAATACATTCAGGCAACAATAATATTTCCCTATGTTACTGCAAAGCTTTGGCTGAACTGCTTACAGTTCAGCCAAAGCTCAATTATTGAAAAATCGGCTCCATACGGTATCTTCGCAAAAATTTTTAATACCGCATGAGCACACAACATTTATCGGAACAGGAAATCATCAGAAGAGAGAAACTGGCAGAGTTAAAAAAACTGGGTATTGATGCCTACCCTGCTGCATTGTACCCGGTTAATACCACATCTGTTTTTATTAAAGAAAATTATAAAGGCGAACCCTTCGACTATGCTCAGGATATTAAAAATTTGTTTGCAGATGTATGCATTGCGGGCAGAATAATGAGTGTACGTGATATGGGCAAGGCCAATTTTGCTGTGTTGCAGGATGCCGTAGGTAAAATTCAATTATACATAAAGCAGGATGATATTTGCCCCGGCGAAGATAAAAGTATGTTTCAATTGGTATGGAAAAAACTGATGGATATTGGTGATATCATCGGTATCAAGGGTTATGTGTTTACTACCAAAACAGGCGAAACTTCCATACATGTAAAAGAGTTTACCATACTCACCAAATCTTTACGACCGCTGCCCATTGTAAAAGAAAAAGATGGCGAAGCATTTGATGAAGTAACCGATCCTGAGTTCCGCTACAGGCAGCGTTATGCAGACCTGATAGTGAATCCCGGTGTAAAGGAAACATTTATCAAGCGTACAAAAATGATGAATGCCATTCGTGAATTTTTAAACGAACGCGGTGCGTTGGAAGTTGATACTCCCGTACTGCAAAGTATTCCCGGAGGTGCTGCTGCAAGGCCTTTCACTACACACCATAATGCACTTGATGTGTCGATGTATATGCGCATTGCCAATGAACTTTATTTAAAGAGACTGATAGTAGGGGGCTTTGAGTGGGTGTATGAATTTAGCAGGAACTTCCGAAACGAAGGCATGGACAGAACCCATAACCCTGAGTTTACTGTGTTGGAATTTTATGTGGCCTACAAAGATTATGAATGGATGATGGAAACCACTGAACAGTTGCTGGAGAAAGCCGCAATGGCAACCAATGGCCGTTCTAAAGTACTTGCAGGCGAAAAAGAAATTGATTTTAAAGCTCCTTATAAAAAGATCCCTATGTATGATTCTATCAAAGAATTAACAGGTTTTGACATTAGTGAAATGGATGAAGAAGGTATAAGAAATGTATGCAAACAGTTAGGCATACACGCAGATGCCAAATGGGGCAAGGGTAAACTGATTGATGAAATATTTGGAACTAAATGTGAAGGCAGTTATATACAACCCACTTTTATTACAGACTACCCGGTTGAGATGAGCCCGCTTACAAAAAAGCACCGCAGCAAACCGGGGTTGGTAGAACGTTTTGAACTGATGTGCAATGGCAAGGAAATTGCCAATGCGTACAGTGAATTAAACGATCCGTTGGAACAGCGGGAAAGATTTGAAGAACAGGCAAAACTAATGGAGCGTGGTGATGATGAAGCAATGTTTATTGACCATGATTTTTTACGTGCGCTGGAATATGGTATGCCGCCAACAAGTGGTATCGGCCTTGGCATTGACAGGATAGCCATGTTATTGACTAACCAGCATTCTATACAGGATGTTTTATTTTTTCCAATGATGCGGCCGGAGAAAATCAGCTTATAATTGTATCTTTAAAATGAAATTTAATTGTATGAGCACTGTTGCTTCTTTACGAAAAGACGTAAGTAAATATATTGAAACAGCCGATGAACGGGTTGTTAAAATGGTCCATGCAATGCTTGAAGCTGATAAGCAATCTGATTTTTGGGATGAACTTCCTGCGGTGGTAAAAGCAGATGTAAAAATAGCACTTAAACAATCGGGGCAGGGGAAGGGTAAGCCACATAAAGAAGTAATGAAAAAGTATAGCAAATGGCTTACGAAATAATCTGGCTTCCCAAAGCAGAAGAACGCTTTAGTACAATTATATATTACCTGGAACAGCACTAGACTGAAAAAATTGTCGCTGATTTCATTCGTAAAACCAATCAAAAGTTGTTTGAGATTCAACAAAGACCGAAGATGTGTAGAAGGTCTGCGAAAATGGGTATTTACGAGGTTTTAATAACAAAACATAATTTGCTTCTTTACAGAATAAAAGGGACCAAAATAGAACTGCTCACTTTTTTTGACACAAGACAAGATCCCAAAAAAGAAATACAATTTGTAATTGGTAACTTAACTTTTCATGCTGCTTACCTACCAGCATTCTGTCGATGATGTTTTATTTTTTCCACTGATGCGGCCATAAAATTTTGAATAATATTGTCAGGTAAAATATTTCTAAATGAAAAGGATCTTTCTGCTACAGATTTTTTTAATTTTTGCAATATCTCTTTCTGCACAAAAAAAGGAAATATGCATAATTAAAACAGCGTTGGGGGATATAACCATTGAATTATATCCCGCAAAAGCACCAATAACTGTTGTCATTTTACAATATGTAGATGCCCATTTGTACGATAATACCTCTTTCTTTCGTGCCGTTACATTAAATAACCAGCCAAAAGATTCCATTAAAATTGAAGTAATACAGGGCGGTGAAATAGATTCTGCAAAAGAGTTTTCCGCTATCCCACTTGAAATAACAACGCTAACAGATTTATTGCATAAAGACGGTACTATTTCAATGGCAAGAGCCAAACCTGCCACAGCTACATCCAGCTTTTTTATTTGTATCAACGATCAGCCTTCTTTAGATTTTGGCGGTAAACGAAATCCTGATTGGCAGGGTTTTTCAGCTTTCGGAAAAGTTATAACAGGAATGGATACAGTAAAAAAAATTCAAATGCTTTATCCAAAGCAGGGACAGTATTTTAAACCTGAAGTAACAATTATATCTATTAGCAGAAAATAATTGTATTGGACTTCCTTTTTAAAACTTTGTTTTTATAATAGCAATTACCCACCCATCAATCTATCTTTTGCATTTCTTGTAAAAAAACTATCTTGTCTTTTTAATTATAAATAAATTATATATACATGATGTCTTATGTAAAAAACTTGTTTGTACTTGCTGCAAGTATAACATTTGCTTTGGGCGCCCTGGCTCAAAAAAAAGAATTAACGGATGACCAGTATTTCAAATCCGATTTTAAAGGCGTTATTCAACCTTTGCCTGTTGCAGGTAAATGGATAGATGATAGCCATGTTATATTAAACAAGGCTGGAAAATCGTATGTGGTGGATTGTAAAACCGGGATAGAGCGTGAAACTACGGAGGCAGAAACAAAAGCAGAGATACAAAAGGGAATTGCCTATAATAAAAGCGGCAATATTTATATTAAAATAAATGGGGTTGAAACACAACTCACCAGTGATTCTTTTAAAAAAGTAAATCCAACTATCAGCCCTGATAATAATTATGTAGCTTTTACGAAAAATAACGACCTGTATACCATCAACATCAGCATAAAAAAAGAAACCCGTTTAACTACCGATGGCAGTGATGTTATATTAAATGGTTATGCAAGCTGGTTGTATACAGAAGAAATTTTAGGACGGGCGAGCCTTTACCGTACATTTTGGTGGAGCCCGGATAGTAAGCGTCTTGCTTTTTTTAGAACTGACGATTCACCTGTACCCATTTATACTATTACAGATGGCCCAGGCCAACATGGCTATGTAGAAAAAGAGCGCTATCCCAAAGCAGGCGATCCTAATCCACAGGTAAAAATTGGTTTTACGTCACCTGACGGTGGTGCTGTTAATTTTGCCGATTTTAACGATACGGATGATCAATATTTTGGTGCTCCTTACTGGACACCCGATGGCAGTGCACTATGGGTTCAATGGATGAACCGTGGGCAGGATAATTTAAAAATCTATTCTGTAAATCCAGCTACTGGTAGTAAAAAAGAAGTGTACGATGAAAAACAAAAAACATGGATAACACTTGATGATGAAAGAATTCATTTTTTAGATAACAGCAAAAATTTTATTATAGAAAGTGATCAAACAGGCTGGAACCAATTGTACCTGTACGACGAAACAGGTAAACAAATAAATGCCATCACCAGCGGAAAATTTACAGTACTGAATGTTAATCATGTAGATGAAAAAAAAGGCATTGTTTATTTTACCGCAAGAAGCAGGGAAAACACTGCCCGTATTGATTTTTACAGTATTAGCTTTAATGGCAAAAATTTACAACGCCTCACCTTTGGCAACTATAATAATACCAATATAAATCTTTCACCAGATGGTGGAAATTTTATAACCACCTATTCTAACATGGCTACTCCGCCTGTAATGACATTGGTAAATAATAAAGGTAAAATCATAAAAGAATTGGGCAATTCAAAAGGCGATCAATTTGCTGATTACAATTTAGCCAAAACAGATTTGCTTCGTGTAAAAAGCGATGATGGTTTATACGATCTGCCGATGAGAGTGCTTTGGCCATTAAACATAGATAAAACAAAAAAATACCCCGTATTAATTTCCACGTATGGTGGCCCCAATGCCGGTACCTGCTGGGATACCTGGAGCCTTAATGGCAATCAACAATTTTATGCTAAAGAAGGTTTGATACAGGTAGTGATGGACCATCGTGCCAGCGGGCATTTTGGTAAAGAAGGTGTAAATTTTATGTACCGTAATTTAGGCTATTGGGAAATGAAGGATTATACTACTATGGTAAAATGGTTAATTGCTAACGGCAACGCAGACTCTACAAAAATTTGTATCACAGGGTTTAGTTATGGTGGCTATATGACCTGTTATGCGTTAACTTATGGCAGCGATGTATTTACACATGGTATGGCGGGTGGCAGTGTAACAGACTGGGGCTATTATGACTCACACTATACAGAACGCTTTATGGATACACCTGCTGAAAATCCTGAGGGTTATAAATCGAGTTCGGTATTAACCCATGCTGATAAATATAAAGGCGTTCTGCAAATTGTTCATGGTGTTATTGATGATAATGTACATATACAAAACAGTATCAACTTTATAAGTAAATTACAGGATGGTAAAAAACAATTTGAGTTTATGGAGTACAGTGGTGGAAGGCACGGCTGGGGTGGCAACAAAAGCCTGCACTATCAAAATTTAAAAACATTGTTTATTTATAAATACCTTCTTAATAAACCGGTAAATAAAATGATGCTGAGGTAAAGTTTGGTTTCACACAAAGAACGCCAAGGATACAAAATTCACAAAGAAAAATAATACCGATTGTGCATTCATAATACAAATGGTATAACAACTGGTAAAACTATATTACTTTGTTTTCTTTGTTTTTCGTTGTAACCTTTGCGTGAAACCTATTTTTATTTCTTTCTTTTTAATTGAAGATAGTCAAGGTAAAAAAGAATTTTTACAGAAAGGCTGTTACTTTGAGGTGCATTAATATTGTGGTTGAAGTTGTGAAAATAATTATCTTCTACAATCCTTTCATTGATATTGCTGCCATTTTTCCATACAACATCAAATTGGCTGCCTGGTGCAAAAAGCCAGCTGTACACCATATCAACATTAAAAATGTTGTAGTTATTATTAAAATTTTGATTACTCTCAATGAATTCGTTTAAGGAGGTATTTCCTGCTTTTATTTTATCAAGATTTCCTTCAGTATTTAAAACATATATTTCCTTATTATTTACTTTACTCCAATAATGTCTTATCCGCATGGTGATAAACATTTTTTTATTGAAGTTGTACTTAAATATCAATCGGTTTTCTATAGTGCTTCTGTTGCGGCGCCCAAATAGTACAGTATCTACACCAGTATGATTATATATACCTGCAAAACCAGCCCCATTACAAATTGGATCGTAAGTAATATTACTTTGAATAGAAAACTTATTACTAAAACGCATGGATTGGTTAACCTCAGTATAAAATTCTTTTGAATTATAAAGAGATGTTCCACCCAGCATGCCTGCCACATTTACACTATATTTTTTTGACTCATTCGTTTGAACAAAAAAACCCTGGTTATAAGAAGCTGGGCTCTTAAATACACGTCCGCTAATTCTTGGCTCATAAAAATCATTACCTTTTACATTGCCAAAAATGAACATGCCCACCCGCCATAAGTTTTTTAATTGAATGTTTCCATTGTAATGATACATCAGCGTTTGATACGAGCCCGGTTTATAAAGCCGATCGTAGCTGATATTTACAAAATTGTTCCAGCGGTTATACCATTTATGTGGCGTTGAAATATTATAACTTGCATTGACAGTGGTATTTATATTGTTATTAAAAAGCTGTATGCCTAAATCATTCGGATCAAATTTATCATCTATTACCTGCATGTTTAATGAAGCATTAAACATGCCACTTACTTTTCCAAAACCTGCTCCATACTTATAGCCTGTAATATTTTTAGAGTTGAAAATTGTACTTGTATAAAAGTTACCATTCAGGTTCCATTTATTTTTTTTGTCATACAGGTCAACTAAGCCTGCTGTTACATTTGCATCACGCTCTGCCCCATCTCTGATTACATTAGAATTTACAAATGTTACTGATGAATTGTTTTTCAGGCTTTGATCCAGCACAATAATATTATAATTGGTTAAAGGGCTAGTTTGTATTTCCCGTGTTTGCTCCTTGGCACTGTCTGCTATGGTAGCATACATTGGTTTAGTAATGGCATTAAATACTCCAATACCTAAGTTTCCTTTAGTTCTTCCCGAAATTTTTATGGCATTAATCAATTTGGTTTCAGCTGGGTTATTGGTAATGTATTCCGTACTTTTTAATTGACTGCTTACATCATAGAGGTGCAGGGGTTCTCCGCCGATACGCCTGCTGTAAAATAAATTACCCTTATTAAACAGTTCTGTACCTTCTGTAAAAAAGGTCCTGTTCTCATTATACTTTACTTCAAACGGGCTAAGATTGAGTATTTTATTATCGCTTTGGGTTTGGCCAAAATCCGGAATCAATGTTGCATCCAGTGTAAAGCTTTCATTAATTCCATACTTAATATCCATACCGCCGTTAATTGCATAAGTGGTATTTTTAACACCCGGCGTATTGTAAGGATAGTTATTTACATAAGAAGATAAATAGGGCGAAAAAGACAAACGCAATGGCGGGGCAATTTTATCAGGGATAGTTAAGGTTCCTTCCTGGGTAAGAAAACCATTTTTTTGAGGATCAATTGAATTCCAGAATAATTGCTGGCCCGATTTATTTCTCATGCGAACAATATTCATTCCCCATACCTGTTGATCTTTTTTACTAAAGCGCAATGCAGAATAGGGCAAAAACATTTCAAAACTCCAACCGTCATTTCGCATTACTGAAGCACTTTGCCAAACACCGTTCCACGAAAAATCTTCACTGTCACCATTACTGTTGGGCGCATGTTTGGCATCCATCTGTTCGCCTAATGGAGTTACAAAATATTCAAACCCATTTATTTTGTCGTAATAGGTATCAAAAACTACACCTATAAAATCATTGTTGCCAAAATTATCCCTGCCCACCAATTGAGTTGAAATACTGTCTTTATTTTTTTCGTGACAATAACCACCAATATAAATACCCTGGTCATTGTGCAAAATATAAATTTCCGTTCTGTTTGCATCGTCTTCTTTTCTAAACGGTTGTGGCCTTAGCTCAATAAAATTAGTGGCAAGGGGTGCATTTTTCCAGGCGGGTTCATCCAATACACCATCTATTTTAAATACAGCTGTAGATCGTACAGTTATTAATTGCTTAAAATCTGTTTGTGCAACCGCCATAAAATGCCATCCAAGACATGCTATCAGTATTGTCAAAAATCTTTTGGTAACGGTTAAGTGCATTTTTTAATTAAGCAGTGTATTTAAAATAACTTAAATCGCCACGAAATTAAACGTACATCTCTACCAAATGTTACCATTTATCAAAATTAAAAATTGATTAGGGTTTCTTTAACAAAGACAGGGAAAGATAAAACATGATAGTACCATTAATATTGAGAAAATGTTTTGCAAAAAGTATTCCTTCGTTAACATGCAACGTTTTATATAATGGATTAAATGAATACCTTTTATTAAACAAAAAGATCTTTATACAACTCTGCCCCTGGTACAATGGCATATTTATCAAAATCAGTTATCCCGTCTGTAGCCAGTACTTCTTCGTCAATAAAACTATTGCCGGTACATACAGCAGATGCTTTCGACAAAATAACCCAGGCAGCATCTGCCATAATATCTGTAGTACGGCTCATGTTCATCAGTATTTGGCCACCCAATAAATTATTAACCGCTGCAGTGGCAATGGTAGTACGTGGCCACAGGGTATTGGCCGCAATATTGTATTTTTTTAATTCAGCTGCCAATCCCAAAGCAATCATGGTCATATCATATTTACTTATTGTGTAGGCGAGGTGGTTAGCAAACCATTTCATATCCATATTAATTGGTGGCGACAGGTTTAATATATGAGCATTAGTGCCTTTTTTTAAATAAGGTATACAGGCACGGCTAACCATAAAAGTCCCACGTACATTAATATCATACATTAAATCAAATCGTTTGGGTTCTGTCAGTTCCGTAGTGGTTAGGTTAATAGCGCTGGCATTATTTATAAGTATATCTATTCCTCCAAATTTTTCCACAGCCTTGTCTACCACCTGCTGTATCTGGTCTTCAAAACGAATATCGCATTGTACTGCCAATGCCTTTCCACCTACAGCTTCCATCTCTGCGGCAGCAGAATAGATAGTCCCCCCCAGTCTGGGATTTTCTTCTACACTTTTAGATGCAATTACAATATTGGCGCCTTCTTTAGCAAGGCGTAAACCAATGGCTTTACCAATACCCCGGGAAGCTCCGGTTATTAAGACTGTTCTGTTTTTAAACGACATGGTAAATTGTTTTCTCAAATCTAATCAAAAAGCCGGTGAACAAACTAATTGAGAAAATTAATTACCCATAATATTTTAGCCAGATAACAGTATGAAAAAAAATATTAAAAAAAATTAAACGTTTGTTTGATTTTAATTAAACGTTTGTTTAACTTTGTGTTTTCATATTACAGATCATGGATTTTACTGAAAAGCAAATACAAATTATAGAGACGGCAGAACAGCTTTTTGCCGAAAGAGGTTTTGATGGAACGTCTGTAAGGGATATAGCAGATGAAGTTGGAATAAATGTGGCAATGATTTCTTACTATTTTGGATCGAAGGAAAAGCTACTGGAAGCCTTATTTGAATTAAGAGTAGGAAGTGTGAAAATAAGAGTGGAGAGTTTAATTAAAGATGATAGTCTTACCCCTATTGAAAAAGTGAACATGCTGATTGACGAGCATATTGAGCGGGTAATGCAAAAACCATGTTTCCATAAAATTATGATTGGCGCACAGGTAACCAATAAAAATCCTTTCATTTTAAAAGCTGCCAATAAAGTTAAAATACGAAATGCAGAAGTAGTATCAGAACTAATTAAAGATGGGCAGAAAAAAGGCATATTTAAAAAGAAAATAGATGTGGTAATGATGATTAATACAATGGTTGGTACTGTATCGCAAACTATCATGAGCCAGGAATACTACCGGGAATTTAATAATCAGCAAAATATTCCTGATGCTGAATTTATGGCTGTTTTAAAAAGAAGATTAAGCATTCACATTAAAATATTATTCAAAGCAATATTAACCAATGAAGCATAAAATGAAATCAACAGCGGGGTATTTTATAATAATATTTTGCCTGTTAGGCATACAATCCTTACATGCACAGGATAGGACAAGGAGCATCAGCTTAAAAGAAGCAATTGACCTTAGTATTAAAAACAGCCATTTACTAAAAAATAACAAGGCTAAAATAAGTGAAGCAACCGCGGCAATTAATGAAGCCAATGAACGGCGTTTGCCGGATGTTACTGTAAAAGGTGCATATCTCTATATCCCCATACAGCCAACCATTAATTTACATAGGGATACCGGAAGTGGTTTTGCAGGGCCAAGGGTAACACAGGCAGTATATGGAATGGTAAATGCATCTTTACCTATTTATACTGGTGGTAAATTAAAATACGGAATCGAATCAGCAAAATATCTTGAACAGGCTGCCAGGCTTGATGCGGAAGATAACAGGCAGGCGGTGATATTAAATACCATCAATGCTTATAGCAATTTATACAAATCAATGATAACTGTAAAACTGGTAAAAGACAATCTCGTTCAATCAAATCAGCGGGTAAAAGATTTTACCAGCCTCGAAAAAAACGGGTTAGTAGCAAGAAACGATTTGTTGAAAGTATCATTGCAATCTTCTAATATAGAACTGGCTGTGCTGGATGCTGAAAACAATTACAAATTAGCCAGTGTAAATATGGCACTGATGCTTGGTTTACCCGAACAGGCTATTTTAATTACCGATGAAGCAAGCCTGCAGCAAAATGGCTCAATAAAAACTATTGAAGAATATGAACAACAGGCTATGCTGGGCCGTAATGATATAGGTGCTTTAGCGCTACGTAAAAAAGCAGCAGACCTTAGTATTAAATATGCCAAGGCAAATTATTTACCTAACCTGGCATTAACGGCGGGCTATGTTGCAGCAGATATACCCAATTTTTTAACGCTTACCAATGTAATAACAGTAGGTGTAGGGGTAAACTATTCGCTCTCTTCTTTATGGAAAACAAAATCTACCGTACAGCAGGCACAGGCAAGGGTTGATCAAATAACTGCCAACCAGGATATGTTGAATGACAATATCCGTCTGCAGATAAATCAGGCTTACCAGGCATATTTATTGAGCCTCAAAAAAATAGATGTGTACCAAAAAGCAGTGGACCAGGCGGCTGAAAATTACCGCATCACAAAAAATAAATTCGATAACTCATTGGCGACTACAACCGATTTGCTGGATGCAGACCTGGCACAGTTACAAACAAAATTAAACGTGAGTAATGCAGCAGCAGATGCTGTAGTAGCTTATAATAAATTATTACAAACAGCAGGCCTTTTAAATAACTAATCAATACTACACTAAATAATAAAGTTTTTTTTATGGAACAAAACGAAACAACCAACAAACAAACGGATACAACTCCTAAAAAGCGCAGCAAAGGTTTTCTTATTGTACTGATTCTGCTGGTACTTGCCGGTGGCTGGTTTGGCACTACCAAATACCTGCATGCTCAGCACCACGAAGAAACAGACGATGCACAAATACAAGCTAATATCAGCCCGGTAATACCCCGTGTGGCAGGGTATGTAAAAGAAGTAAGGGTTAAAGACAACCAGTTTGTTAAAAAAGGTGATACGCTTTTAATACTGGATGACCGTGACCTTGCATTAAGAGTTAAACAGGCAGAAGCTGCACTGGCAACTGCTCAAAGTAATTTGGGTGCTGCACAGGCTAATACCAATGCTTCAAAAGCAAATATTAATACTACCAAAGCGGGTATCTCTACTGCAGATGCACAGATTGAAGCTGCAAAAGTAAATGTATGGAGAACCAGGCAGGATTTTGACAGGTATTCAAATCTTATACAGGACCACTCTATAACACAACAACAATTTGAACAGGCACAGGCTGCTAAGGAAACTGCTGAAAAACAATTGCAGATAATGATACAGCAAAAAAACCAGGTAGCACAACAAACCTCTGCAGTTAGCTCACTAAGCATAGCTACCTCTTCGCAAATTGGAGTAGCTGTTGCTGTTGTAAAACAAAGAGAAGTAGATGTAGCGGAGGCAAAACTTAATCTTTCTTACGGAGCAGTAACAGCCCCGGAATCTGGTGTTGTGTCAAAAGTAAATGTACAGAATGGTCAGTTTTTACAGGCCGGGCAGTCGTTATTCACCATTGTATTAAGCAATGATATTTGGGTGGTAGGTAATTTTAAAGAAACGCAGTTTGAAAAAATGAGGATTGGCCAAAGAGTAATCCTACATGCAGATGCATTTGCGGGCCATGAATTTGAAGCGAAGCTTAGTTCTTTTTCACCAGGCACCGGTTCACTTTTTTCGCTGTTGCCTCCGGATAATGCGAGTGGTAATTTTGTAAAGGTAGTACAGCGTTTACCTGTAAAAATTGAATTTGTAAACCCCACTGATTCGCTGGTAAAGCAATTAAGGCCGGGTATGAATGTAGATGTGGATGTGCATTTGTAAACAGGGAAACGTATCCCATTCCCTGAAGGGGTGCCATTATTGATAACGTCTTATACTCCTTTGGAATAGGTATAAAATAAATTTATGCAACAAATGGAATCATTGGTAGAATACGGCTCAAGGCGGGTAATCATTACTATCACCGCCATATTTTGTGCCTTGCTGGAAATTGTAGATACTACTATTGTAAATGTGGCCCTTAACGATATGCGTGGCTCACTCGGTGCCACGTTAACAGAAGTTGCATGGGTTATTACAGCTTATGCCATTGGTAATGTAATAATTGTACCCATGACGAGTTGGTTATCTGTGCAGTTTGGGCGCCGCAATTATTTTGCTGCTTCTATTATTCTTTTTACTGTCTGTTCTTTTTTATGTGGTAATGCCACCGGCATTTGGGAGCTGGTGATTTTTCGTTTTTTGCAGGGCATAGGCGGTGGTGCATTATTGGTTACTTCACAAACAATCATTACAGAAAGTTATCCTCCTGAAAAAAGAAGCATGGCCCAGGCTATTTACGGTTTAGGCGTAATTATTGGCCCTACACTTGGGCCACCTTTGGGTGGTTATATTGTAGACCATGCCTCATGGCCGTACATATTTTACATCAACATTCCTATTGGCGTAATTGCTACCTTACTAACGTTACAGTTTGTACGCAGCCCTAAATATGGCGAAAAAAGTACGGGTAGTAATATTGACTGGCTGGGCATTGGTTTATTGGCAGTTACTGTTGGTGCATTGCAATATGTTTTAGAAAAAGGGCAGGATGACGACTGGTTCAACAGCAATGTTATTGTGTACCTTGTTGTTGCAGCATTTTTAGGATTATTCTTTTTTATTTGGCGTGAAACGAGTTTTAAAACCCCGATTGTGGAATTAAGGGTGTTAAAAAATGGTAACCTAAGAGTAGGTACCATCCTATCTTTTATAATGGGTTTTGGTTTGTATGGTTCTACTTTTATTATTCCCTTATATACACAATCTATTTTAGGATGGACGGCTCAGCAGGCAGGTATGCTGATGGTACCTGCAGCACTCACAACAGCTTTTATGATGCCAATTATAGGTAATTTATTACAAAAGGGCGTACCGCAACAATACCTTGTGGCAGGAGGTATGATGCTGTTTTCTATCTTTACTTTTTGGGGGTATTTTATAGTAACCCCCGATACTGATTCAGATGCCTTTTTCTGGATGTTGATTGTAAGGGGGCTGGGAATGGGCATGTTGTTTATTCCTATAACTGCACTTTCATTATCTACTTTAAAAGGGCAGCAAATTGGCCAGGGTGCTGCATTTACGGGTATGATGCGCCAATTGGGCGGCTCTTTTGGAATAGCGTTGATTACTACATTTATGTCGAGGCAAAACATGGTACATAGAAGTGCCCTTATCAGTAACCTTGATGTAAACAATCCTGCAATACAACAAAGGGTACAGGCCATGCAGCACAACTTTATCGGGAAAGGAATAAATACAGATGTGGCACTTAAAAGTGCTTATTCGTCATTGGATCATATGGTAACTAAACAAGCTGCTGTATTATCTTATATGGATGTATTTTTTTATCTGGGGCTGATGTTTTTAGTTTGCGTACCCTTTGTATTAATGGTAAAAGGCAATAAAGCAAAAAAAGTAGATCTTTCTGAAGCGATGCACTAACGAATGATGAATTATAAGTGATGAGGTATAAAGCGCCCGATTAAAAATACAGTAGCACAATTTTTATATCGCTTTCTATAAATCATTTCAAATATTTATCCCGGCAAAAAAATTTGCCGGGATAAATATTAACTACAGTTTTTTATAACAATACCGCCGCGTGTGTAATATTTGCATTTAATAATTTTGATACCGGGCAATTGGCTTTTGCATCTGCAACCGCTGCATCAAATTGCTGCTGGTTGATATCAGGTATTTTTGCCGATACCGTTAAATGCGATTCGGTGATGGCACCGGCCGCAGGGTCCAAAGTAATTTCGCATTTGGTATTGATTTCATCTGCTGTAAAGCCTGCCGCATTTAAAACAAAACTCAGTTTCATACTAAAACATCCTGCATGTGCAGCTGCTACCAACTCTTCCGGATTGGTACCAATACCTTCCGCAAACCTTGAATTAAATGAATACTGCGATTTATTCAATAGTGTACTTTGCGTGGTAAGATTGCCGGTTCCTTCTTTACCTGTGCCGTTCCAAACGGCTGTTGCATTACGTTTCATTTTTTTATTTTTTATTGTTTGGTGAAATATGTTTCGTTAAAGCCTACAATTATTTTATTATTTATTTCCACAATAGGCCGCTTAATGATACTTGGATATTCTATCATCAATTTTATGGCCATTTTTTCATTTGTCGCTTTTTGCTGATCTTCCAATAATAAACTTCTCCAGGTTGTGCTCTTTTTATTTAGCAATAATTCCCATCCTAGTTCCTTGCACCATAGTGTAAGCTTCTCTTTGCTAACACCGTGTTTTTTATAATCATGAAAATCAACTGCGATATTGCTTTTCTTATACCAATCAAGTGTTTTTTTAATGATATCACAATTGGGTATTCCGTAAACAGTAATTATATTCATATTCTGGTACTGATGGTTTTAATCTTTTACATCGCTTTGGAAGAAAGTATCAGCTTTGTAAATTAAAAATATAACAACAACCAAGATGTTCCAATTGTTAACTGAAAATTTCCTTAATTGGGAAATTGGGCTGTAGGAACTTTAATTGTACCCGTTGGCTTTTTAATAAGCCATTCTTTAAAATCCTGCCTGGCTTCCATCCCAAATTTACCATCAATTATTTCTGTCTTTCTGCGTATACGTACCGGCTTATCGGTGTAAAATTCTACCCCGGTATGGCTTCTGTCCCAATACAATTCATTGCAATACAACGTATCGCCTTTTACATTAATTACTCTTACACTGTCTTTTAAAAAAACTTTGCTTTGAGTTTCTATATACCTCGCATATTTTGCATCCAGCTTGCTTTCTATGCTGTCCTTGAGATCAAAAAAATCTACATGCACACTTTTAGGAAATTCAATATAAGGAACTGTATCCTGTACACGGTTTAGCAGAGGCCCGGTTAAAATGGCTTTCTTTTTTCCACCAACAGAATATTTAATCACTACATTTTTTCCTTCTTCCCTGGCGATATCTTTTTGATTAAATTTTTCTACATCACTCAGTTTGTTTTCGCAACTACATAAAAAAAAGCAGCCGGTAAAAATGGCTGCAATAATATTTATATAATCAGTTATTAATTTCATGAGCAGTGTAAACCAGATTAATCATACTTATATCTTCTAAACCAAAGATCGGCCATTGAAAAGCCAATACTTAACCTAATGGTATTTTCTGTAAGGTTTGCTGAATTTTTATTACCTCTTCTGCCAATTTCAATTGCTGTATTTAACAGGGAAGTTTGTGTTTCAAAATAACTTCTTCTTAATTTTAAAGGAAATCCTGCTCCAAAAGAAAAACCAAATTGCGGCAGTGGGGTGTTATTTACTTTTACATAATCCGGGCCAAAATTAAAACCAAAACGATACCGTACAAAACTAAAATAATTTTTAAGAAGCGTATTGTTGTTAGCAGGATAATATTCGAATCCGGCACGAACTTTATAGTTAGTGACTACTGAATCTGTCTGGCCATAAAATCTATATTTGTCCCATAACGTTGTTTCATAATCTGCCCCAAAAAGCCAATGGCCTGCATCATCCCTGTAAGAAAATCCAGCTCCGTAAGTTGCAGGGCGGGTTACGTACCCATTTACATTGTTTGCAAATACACTGTCAATTGTAACTTTTATTCCGGATATATTTGTATAGAATGTTTGGCTGGAATTGCTCTGGTTACCTTTTAAGATTTGTTGTAAATTAGTATACCCACCCAAAACGAGTAATGCTTTGTTCTTTAGCTTTATTTCATATTGAAAACCTGCATTTACAAAAGCTCCTTTTAAAGCAGTACTGGCAGAAGTAGTAGAAGAAAAATAAAATGCAGAATCGTTTATAAATTTCAAATCAGTGCTATATTCTTTTTTGCCAAATGCAAATCCCATATTAAAGCCAATACTTAAGTTTCTGATGCGTAGCCCGGCACCTGTATTTATTTCATTTAAACCGCCATTGCCATTATAAGTAGTTCTAATACTGTCAACTCCCTGTCCCTGCAGGCTCCCCAGGTTTTTAATATTATAAGATATTCTGTTTACCGGTTTTAAACCAAAGCTGGCCCCCAAAAAAACGCCTTTCTTGTTAGCCTTTTGCAATTTTATAGGAAACCCAAGTTGCAAGTAGGGAATATTAATATCCTTTGAAGTAAAATTTGCTGCCGGAGATGCATTTTTTAAGGTTAGGTTGGTAAATTCCACTCCAAATTCAAAAATGGTATTACGCTGAAGGGTTGGATTTATCCTTAATGCTGCGGGATCGATATAGGCTAAATTACCTAAACTGGCAGGATTGGTAAAGTTAATATTTTGAAAATCTGAGTATCCTGCAGCAATACTACCCATGCCTCTAGTTGCAATACTATGGTTTAAAACAACATCACCTAGACCATAACGTGAATAAGGTGAGTTAGTCTGTGCTTCTACAGAGGTATATAATAGTACGGTGAAAACCAATCCGATCAATCTCATCATTATAAGCTGTTATTAACTTCGCTGATAGCGTAAAGTCCTTTGAACAAAAAATTAAGGTCTGCAAATATCTTGTTTTTAAGTTGCCCGGCAAAATAGGTTGAATCACCCCCGGTTAAAACCACGTTAAAGTTGCCATATTTTCCAGCATAATAATCTATAAAACCATCAATTTCATAGGCAATGCCGGCAATTACCCCGCTTTGCAAATTTGTTTTGGTATCATAGCCAATAACAGGAAAGTTCCAGTCTTTATTTACCAATGGTAATAATGCAGTATAATCATGCATCGATTTAAAACGTAATTCCATTCCCGGAGAGATGGCACCACCAATAAACTGATTGTACTGATTTATAAAATTATAGGTGATACAGGTGCCAAGCCCTACTACTAAATTATTTTTAGCCGGATAAAAATGAACAGCGGCGGCAATTAAGGCCAACCTGTCTGCACCAATCGATTCCGGCTTGCTAACAGCTGTTGTAAAATTTAATTTGGTATTATGCGACAGTTTGTGAAACCTTGTATTGTTTGAAAGTATAGTTTCAACTGCTTCATCATGCTTTATAACAGATGAAAGTATGCTGTTTTGTGGCTGGTATTTTTGCAATAATTGTTCAATTGTAACTATGCTATCATCGGGTAATAAAATATCTTCTTTAAAAATATCATTCTCAAATACACCGCATTTTAAACGTGTATTTCCAAAATCAAAACAAAGTGTTTTTTTCATGTAATTATTTTTCTCAGTTAAATACCAAAGTTATTTGCCGGGTACATGCCTGCTTGTAACTACGGTTAAGCTTACAACTTAAATCCGCTTAAATTTTTAAAATGCCCATTCAGCTGAATCCTTTTTTTTAACGTTTCCATTTCTGCTACAACAGGCAAAACCTTTAACAAATGCTGTTTTAAATATTCCTGGCGTTGCAGTTCATGAAACAAGCCTAACAGTTCATATTCTTCTTTTATAGAAAGCCCTGCATGATGCGCTACATCATAACTACGGAGTTCATCATATGGTTTATTATATGTTTTTTTTATTTTTAAAATTTCATGAAGCCGAAGTATTGTTTCTATTACTTTCTTCATTAAACGGGCATTACTTTTACTATAATTTTCGGGATAATTTACAATTGTTCCCTCATATAACTTATCCGGTATTTCTTTAATTACTTCTAAAATGCTAAACACCCTAAGCCCTTTTGTTTTAATATCCATTTCGCCATTTTCATATACCTCAGTTATTTCAATAAGTTCTACCAATGTTCCCAACTCACACATTTTATCATCTATAACAGCAGGTATGCCAAAAGGCTTCTTATTTTGCCTGCAATCGTTAATCAATTGTTTATACCGTGGTTCAAAAATATGCAGGTTAAGTTCTTCACCCGGGTACACAACAGTTGCCAAAGGAAATATGCTGATAAAATTGGTCATAACGTATAATTACTAAAATTATAGCCGAAGGTAATAATGAAATTTGAATGGTATATCCCATTTATTTGGTAGTTGGCATATTTACATTCAATTTTGTTGAATGTGGCAACAACATCTGCAACAAATACAGGAAGGCAATATTAAAACGCTGGCAAGATGTATTTCATTGATAGAAAATGAAGTGGCAGGATACGAAAATTTACTGAAGTTATTACCCTCCTTATCTACACCCATTATTGGTATTACAGGCCCTCCAGGCGCAGGAAAAAGCACATTGACAGATGCATTAATTGGCTGTATAACCCAGCAGGGTAAAAAAGTCGGTGTTCTTTGTGTTGATCCTTCATCACCTTTTAATTTTGGATCTTTACTTGGCGACAGAATCCGTATGAGTGAATGGTACAACCATCCAAATGTGTATATACGTTCTTTGGCTACCAGGGGCTCACTTGGTGGATTGCATCCAAAAATTATTGAGATAAGCGATTTGCTTAAAGCCGCTCTTTTTGATTTTATCATAATTGAAACAGTCGGTGTTGGACAAAGTGAAATTGAAATTGCCGGGCTTGCAGACATAACCCTGGTTGTACTGGTACCAGAATCGGGCGACGAGGTGCAAACCATGAAGGCAGGCCTGATGGAAATTGCAGATATTTTTGTAGTAAACAAAGCCGACCGTGCGGATGCAGATATTTTTGTAAAAAATTTGCGGTTAATGCTGGCGCCAGCATTTAGCAGTAAACAAATTCCTGCACCTGTTATTAAAACGTCGGCATTACAAAAAAAGGGTGTTGCTGAATTATTTGAAGCCATTAAAATACAAATAGGCCATCATAAAAATAATGATAAAAGGCTATGGTTACTAACTGAAAAGGCCTGCCACCTTATTCAACAAAAAAGAATGGCCGATATTAATAAAGCCGTCTTAAAAAATAAAATTGATCTGGCAGGAAGTAAATTTAATTTATACCTGTTTGTAGAAGAGTATTGAATTTTGACAGCTGAATGTAATCAGGCATTTCCTTCTGGTTCTTTATTATTTTTCCACCACCGGTAACCAATAACGCCCACCAAAATAAAAGGAGTAAACATTAAATAAAGTATGCCGCTGTTTAAACCCTGGGCAGGTTTTTCACCCATTTGCTGAGCAGTTTTTGTACAAATAGAACATTGGGCATTTACAATATTTGCAAAAGTTGCCATCCATAAAAAGAAAAAAAATATAATTATTTTTTTATTCATTCAACTGCAAAGATAAAGCATAAAAAATTCGGAATACCTGTTATTGAAGGCTTTATTGACAGGGTTTATAAATCTTTCTGCAGGTGTTCTATTTAAAAAAAACTTCATTTCTTATCCGTTCCATTATTTCCGGGGTAATTTTTGTTGCCGGATGCATTTGTTTGTATTCTTCCAGTCTTGCATTCATTTCTTCAATTTTTAAATCATAGGCAAATGCTTCCTTATTTTCGGGCAAAGTACGTTGCGTAAATTTTTCTACACCGGCAGTGAGCTGATAGAGTATGGCCCCTCCTAGAATGCAGCTAATAAAGAAAAAAACATAATTTTGCATACTAAACCCAAATGTGTACCAATACCAGCAACAAAAAAATACGGGTATCATTATAATTATTTTTTGTTTTATGGCAACCAATATAATACCTATGTAATAAAATGCTATTCCAAATAAATAATACCAATTAGCAGATTTATTAGCCATATAAGGTACCAATACCAAAGGAATTATAATATAGAAGAGCGTTAGCGTGTTAAACAATCGTTTCATTGTATACTAAGTATTTTGATAGCTATTTTGATTGTAAAATTAATGCTATTTCATAACTAATTTATTTAAAAAGGATTTTTGCCTGAATAAGATTTTATATGCATACCCATTGATTGTAGCCATTTTTTAAAAAGAGGTAGCTTTAAATTTCAGCGATTAAAATAATTGCTGTACAGAATCATTTTAATTAAACTGGCATAAAGGCCTTTTACATTAACAGGTGTATTTATTATATTTGCCAGCAATGGCACAAAAAAAATTACAGCGCTTTGCAGCAATTAAAACATTTGCCAATGTACTGGAATACCCAGAAAATATGCGGGGTCAATGGGGGGCTTTTTTTAAAAATACCAACCCGGTTGTTTTAGAACTCGCCTGTGGCAGGGGAGAATATACTGTAGGTTTATCAAAATTATTTCCCGAAAAAAATTTTATAGGGGTAGATATTAAAGGCAACCGATTATACGTTGGGGCCAAAAAATGTTTAGATCAGCAATTGACCAATGCGGCATTTGTACGCACGCAAATAGCCATGCTTCCACAATACTTTGCTGCCGGGGAAATAAGTGAAATATGGATTACTTTTCCTGATCCGCAATTGCGCACATCTAAGGCAAAAAAACGTTTAACCCACCCGCAATTCCTCCGGTTGTATCAACAGGTATTATCTACAGGCGGGCTCCTGCATTTAAAAACAGATTCTCCTAAATTGTACGGATTTACCAAAAAGGTAATTGAACTATATAAATTAATTGTTGTTGAAGATAATGATGATGTTTATGCTGGCGATGCTGCAGAAGAATTAAAAATAAAAACACATTACGAAGCATTGGATATTGCACAAAGCCGGAAAATTTATTATCTTAAATTTAAATTGCCTTCCATAATTGCAGATATTGACGAGCAGCTGCAGGAAGAACTACAAATAACAGAAAAGAATCAATAGTTTTTGTGGATACACTGGTAGAGAACGAAGATTTTTATTATAATGAACAAGGCTATTTTGTGCTTACGGCAAAATATCATTTGCAAAGGGGCGACTGCTGTGGCCATGGTTGTAAGCATTGCCCTTATAATTATAAAAATGTACCCGAACCGCAACGTACTGAATTATGTAAAACTATTCTGAAAAATAACAATGATGTTGCTTCATAAATTTATATCTTTTAAATAATGAAAAAAAAGGCTGCAATTATAATTACCCCGAAAAAAGAAAAGCCAAAAAGCCTCGTAAAAGAATACAGCTTTTTTGCCGATGTATATGATGTGGTAAGGCAAATTCCAAAAGGCAGGGCAACATCCTACGGGGCAATTGCAACTTACCTCGGTACAAAGTTATCGGCCCGTATGGTAGGTTGGGCAATGAACGCAGCGCATACAGCCAAACCAAAAATACCTGCACACCGGGTTGTTAACCGAAACGGGATGCTTACCGGCAGGCATCATTTTGCAACACCAACCTTAATGGAAGAATTGCTGAAGAAGGAAAAAATATTGGTAAAGGAAGAAACCATCATTGATTTTAAAAATATTTTCTGGAACCCTGCTGAAGAACTTGGTTTATAAAACAATATACTGATTTATAAAACCTACTTTGGGCTGTTATTAAAATTGTAAAATGTGGTTATGGATGAAAAAATAATAATGGGCAAAATCAGTTTTATCAATCACGATAAAGACTATGCCACCATAGAATATGAAGTAAATGGCAAAAAGAAAACTATCAGTGGCAATATCAGCGAAAAAGAACAGGAAAAATTAAGGAAAGAAAAAATCATCAGAAGGGTACACCAGTTTCATGTGGGTGACGAAGTAAGTTTTATGATTGCTTTATCTGCCAGGGGCGATAAGATGGTTGCCGATTGCCTGCAGTTTCATTTTAATAATGCATTGGATAACCTAATCAATAAATCACAGATTGAAAACCGTTTTGTGGGTTACCTCAAAAAAGTGGAGGAAGATTATTTTGTAAAAGAAACTGGCAGTTATATTTTCTTTCCGCTTATATTATCCCCATGGGAAAAAAGGCCAAGGGAAAACAATTTAAATGAGCCTGTATTTTTTAAACTGGAAAATACCGGCAAACCCGATAAAGCAACTGCTGCTCTTTTCAGAAGTGAATATATTCCTGAATATATGTATGCTATGCAATGTTTTAAAAAGAAAACGGTGCTGGATGCAGTAGTTTATAAAGTTACGCCACATGGTATTTTTGTAAATGTGGTTGATAAAAAAATACAGGCAAAAATTACGGTTTATAAAACCGCTGCGCTTACTACACAAATTGGAGATGTATTAAAAGTTGTTATTAGTTATTTGGGTACGTCGAAAATTATTGTTGAAAAGGTTTAAAGAAATATTAATCTTACGTTAAAGGCTGTTTATACATTCCTCGGCAAAACCAAAACTCATCGTCATGCCTGCTCCGCCCACTCCGTTTACAATATACACACCCGGTAAAGGATTTAAAAAAACGCCTGATTCACCGTTGGTCATTTTTGGATAAATGCCATGCCATGATTGAATAAGCTGCCAATCGTTACAAAGCACGAGTTTTTTCAGATAGTCCAAAATCATCTCGTTAATAACGGCCTTGTCAAATGGATCAAAAGTATTTGCGTATTCATGCGAATCACCCACAGTAAATTCGCCCGGTTTGTTTTGAGAAACCATTACATGAATGCCCCAATCAAGATAAGTTTTCATTTCATTTTGATAACGTTGCTCTAATTTTTTCAGTGATGGGGCTACCTTAAAGCTATGGTAATGTATCAACGATAATCCCCCACATAATGAAGTGCCAATTCTGGCATTATTTTTTTCTGAAAAACGCATCATTTGTAATTTACATTTTGTAATATCTAATGCTGCAAACTGTTCAGGAAAAAGAGTTTCAAAATCAGCACCACTGCAAACATAAATTAAATCGGCCTGTAAAAATTCCTGGCCCATCCACATCTTACCTTCTTCTACATTGGTAACCGCTTTGCCCCAGATAAATTCTACGGCATATTTTTCTTTTAAATAAACAGGCACTTTGGCAATAGCTTCCCTTGGGTCAACAATTGTTTCGGTAGCGCTGTACAAGCCGCCCAGTAAACCATCCGTATTTACAACAGGATATTTTTTGCCAATGGTATTTTTATCCATTAGTTTTACCGGTCTTCCGGCAGCAGAAAAATTTGCCTGTAACTCCTGCAGAACTTGCCATTCATCATCGTGATGTGCAAGATGCAGGCTGCCTGCATCTTCGTACCAAATGTTGGTGGCAGCGGCAATTTCTTTCCATACATCCCTGCTACGGATGGCCCTGTTATACAATTTACCATCAGGCTGGCCAATGGGCCACAACATACCAAAGTTGCGGATGGAAGCGCCTATTGCTTTATCTGTTCTTTCAATTACCGTAACCGAATAACCCTTTAAAGCAAGTGCCCTTGCTATTGCCAAACCAACAATACCTGCGCCCACCACTATTGCTTTTTTACTACTCATGCTTTTACCTATTAAAGTTGTTTGTATATTTTAGCATTTATAAAAAGACTGGTGCCAATCAGTATAACCCCCACAATACCTGCTGTATAAAACAGCACAGAAAAAAAACTCACCCAACTGTATTTTATGGTAACAAACTCTTTTACCAGCAACACCATAACAGTGCCGAGATAACCAAAGGCATCTGCTATGTACATTACAAAACCAAAGTTGCCTTTTATTTTATATACTGATATCATGCGCTCAAAATACAAACAGTTAAATGGAATATAAGCCAGGTATAGCCCTGCGGTTGCAGTAACCATCCATATAAAAAGGTTTACCAGGTGCAGGTTAAACAACACCGTTATGATAAGTGACATTGCAACACCCGACATAATTAAAAAATGGCTCATCCTAAAAGCCTTGTAATTATTTTTTATTAAAAAGAAACCACCGATGATTGCCAGTGTAACTAAAGATATGATGGTACCCGTTTCTGTAAATATGGCTGCATTGTTTTGATAGCCCGTTTCTGTCCATAGTTCATTGGCGAAGTCTTCACTAAAATCCCTTACAATGGTAAAGACAGCATAAGCAATTATCACCGGTATCATGGATGCTCCAAACTGCTTTAAAAATTGTTTACGTGCGTCATTTGTCATTGGGTTACGAATGGTTCTGTGAGCTATATCATCGGCCGATGGCGAAGGTGTTTGGGCCAGTAACCACACACTGATTAAAAGCGGAATTACAAAAATAGCCCCTGCGGTAAAAGGCATCCACCAATCAGAAATATGAAAACTTAGCTGCATCCATTTGCCCACTGTTTTGGCCAGGCCAGATGCAAAAATAAAACTGGTTGCGAGTACAGCACCCATTAATTCAGTGGTTTTCCTTCCTTCTAAAAAACCAAATACCAACCCAAACACTAACCCCAGTGGAAGCCCGTTGATGAACAAACAAATAATATTAAAGGGCGGCGGAATAATTGCAAATAAAAAAAGCGATAGCCATGCAATGCCCACACAAATTAAAATATACATAGGTCTTTTTTGGGGCAGCATTGCCGAAATAAATTTAATGCCATAAAATTTACTGCACATATAACCCAGTACCTGTGCAATTACCAGGCAAACTTTATAAGAAATTCCAAGAAAAAACACGTTGCTGTACAACCCAACAGTAAAGGGTTTTCTAAAGCCATACATGCAGCTATACACAATAAAAGAACAAATAGAAACATAGCTTACAAATACAACTGGCGAGCTGTTTAGCCAGCGCAAAATACCCGGCCTCCCTGCCCTCCAAAGGACGGTTTTTGTCGCAGCAGTATTTGAAATATTTTTCATTTTGTAAGATTCCGGAACCCTCCTTTGGAGGGCAGGGAGGCTCCTTAGTTTAACAGTGGCAGCAGTTCCATTAAATGATGAATAATAAAATCAGGTTTGGCAGACCTTAGCTGTGCTTCGGTATGTGCCCCTGTTGTAATACCGATGCTTAAACTGCATCCTGCATTTTGTCCTTCTTCAATATCAATGATCGAGTCGCCAACTTTCACTACCTCATTTGCATTGGTAATAAAAAACTGTGCCATTGCAAGATGGATCATATCAGGTAAAGGGCGGTTGTTTTGTACATTAGAAGCTGTAATTAAACCATCAATCTGATTCCCCTCTTTCCAGTTTAATTTATCTAACAATGATCTTGCAGTAGACTCATTATATCCAGTATTTAATATTACCAGTATTTTTTTTTGTTTCAATGCTTTAAATACTTCAATTGCACCCTGCTGCGGTTTTATATCAATTACATTATAGGCGTCAGCAAGCGAAGTAATAAAAATGCTGTACAGTTTTTCGGGCAGGTTATTTTCCTGTTGTTTTTCATCTTGTTTTAAAATGTCTTTTATTGCCTGTAGCTTTTCTTTTCCGGCACCTTCTTTTAATACCTGGTTTAAACTAAAGTTATAGCCGGCTCCATTAATTACTTTTTGCAAAGTTTTATAAACAACATTGTCTTCATCTACAGTTGTACCTGCCATATCAAAAACAACCATTTTAATCATTGTAAATTTATTTAAGTTTTGTTTTAAATATTAAATAGTTTAAGCGTGTTTAATTGATTTGTAAATGTGCCATCATCATCTGTTTATAATGATCCAGTGGTGGCAATGGTTTTTCCGTTTCTTTTGCCTGCTCATCCCACCGGCGTAACTGAATATACAGTTTATGCAAAGGATCGCCTTCAAATGCATCTGCCTCAGCCTTTGACATAACACCTCCCTGAAAGGCCAGCGTTTTAACACTGGCTTCAGATAATTTTTCAAAGTACTCAGGATATTTAAAAGTGAGGTAACGCTTTGCTTCTACATGCGATTGAACAAGGCTTGCAATCTTTTCAGAAAACCCTTTACTGAGCAAATAAATGGCGCCCAGTTTTTCATGATCTACAACACCCACCCCGTCCATGTGCTGTAGCTTTTTTTCAGGAAAGGCGTATTCGCATAAGTGCCCGATATCATGAAAAAATGCCGCCAATATAACTTCGTCATCTTCGCCTGAAGCTTCGGCCAGTTGTGCACACTGGCACATATGTTCTATCTGCGAAACGGGTTCACCAATATAATCTTCGTTGCCAAATTTTTCGTACAAAGACAATATTTCATCTACCCGTTGCTGTATTTCCCAGGTTACCATTATCGTAATTTTATTATCCCTGTTTAGTTAAGTCTATTCAATATTTAAAGATGTAAAGAAAAGGCACAAAAAAGCTTATTGTCTTATTTATTTTTGGCAAAAGAATATTTTCTTGTATCAACAACAATATACCTATATTTTAAAGCTATTTGCTTTTAGTTTGTTTGTAATGATTTTTACGTATCTCTTCTTCGTCATCCATATCCGGCCCCTTCATTACATTGCGCCAGTCAACAGAACGGCCATATTTTTTCATGGCTTTCTCTATATCAAAAACCCTTGCATCGTGCTGCTCTAAAGTGTAGGGTGTATAGTCTGGTTTATCTGTAAAAAAATCCTGTAGTAAAGAAGCGGTAACATCGTATTGATTTACATAAGGCACGTTCAGGATATTATAAATGGTTTTTAAGATAGCTCCAAAGTTTGCATGCGTATGGCTAACATAGCCCTTCTTTACATAAGGCCCTGCCATCATTAAAATACTGCGGTGTGCATCAATATGATCAACCCCGCCCTGCGGATCATCTTCAGTAATTATTACCAGCATATTTTTCCAGTATTTTGTACGGGATAAAAAATGTAAAATCCGGCCAACTGCCAAATCATTATCTGCTACAAATGATTGCGGAAAATAATATCCATCCTCTGGCCTTGCACCAGCAGTATGATCATTGGGCACCTGCATGGTTATTAAAGAAGGTAATGGCTTTTTTCCTTTGATCCACATCTTTGTGAATTCGGATTCAAACTGGTTCATTCTGAACTGGTCAGGAATATTCATGTTAAACCCTGCATAATTATGACTTGTACGGGTAAACAATGCCTTTTGCATAGGCACCATCACCCCGTGTGCTGCACCCGTTGCAGTGTCCATCCATTCTTCACGTACATGAGCTGTTTCATTGGCTTCTCCAAAATTGTAGAAATTTATTTTTTCCCTTTCCATCGCTTCCCACATACCTCCTATTTCTCCATAATCTTCAGGGTCTATGCTGCCGGTGGACCCCGGAAAACGGCGGCCAGGTGCTTTTGAAAAATAGTTAGCTGTTTTATCAACGCCCGAATTGGTCTCTACCCACTCGTTGGGTATTACACCCATCATCCAATGGTGGCCGTGAATGGATGCATCGCTATCACAATAAAAATTATCGCTAAAAGAAAATTGCTTTGCAGCTTTATGATGATTGGGTGTAACTTTTAAATGTGCATATTTTGCCCTTAAAGAATCCGGCAAAGTATAATCACAATCCACGCCAAACCTGGCCAGCGTACTATCGCCCTTTGCATTTTTTAATTGGCCAAACACTTCATCATAGCTCCTGTTTTCTTTGGTGATATACACAATATATTTTATCGGGCTTTGATGTAAACCCGCCAATGCAGGTAATGGATTATTATCATCAGTAACAGTTCTACTTACAAAAGTATTGTTGATAGCCTGGTTGGTATAAGCAGCCAGTTCATTTGCAGATGGCATGGGTACTTTTTGAAAACTGCCGAGCTGAATATCACCTATGTAAGTTCCCTGCGGCGGCTCAATAAAACCTGCGCCACCATTGGGCCCTGCGCCAAGTCCCCGGCAACTGATGATATATAATTCTTTTTCATCATTACTTAATTGAACTCTTGTTGGTCCCCAACCGGCAGGTATCAATCCCCTGGTGTTTTTTGTTGCCACATCAATTACGGCAACTGCATTAAATCCAAGCAAGGCAACATACAATGTTTTTTCATCTTTACTAAGGGTAATACCAAAGGGCAAAAGTCCACGAAAATGGTCTATCCGCTTATCTACCTTTATTTGAATATGCCCCAATATTTTATGTTGTTTATAATCAATGATAGAAATATTATCATTGGTAGCATTGGTTACATAGGCAAACTGTTTACCCACTGCAATTGA
>JAYVZR010000053.1:0-2469 GCA_043783135.1 Ferruginibacter sp.
AGCCATTGGAAGATTAAACTAAAGACAGCCATCATTCAAAAAATCTGCTACCAACCCAATATCCAGGCAAATATTAACGGGCAAACAATAGTAGCATCACTCTCCACTATAAATTTAGGTGTATTAATATCCAGTTTACCCCAGGTTATCTTTTCATTGGGTACTGCTCCTGAATAGGATCCGTAAGAAGTTGTTGAATCACTTACCTGGCAAAAATAACTCCAGAAAGGAACATCATGCCACTCCAGGTCCTGGTACATCATTGGCACAACACAAATAGGAAAATCACCTGCAATGCCGCCACCAATCTGAAAAAAACCTACCCCCTTGCCGCCTGAATTATTCCTGTACCAATCAGCAAGCCAAACCATATATTCAATACCGCTTTTCATTGTAGATGCTTTCAACTGGCTTTTAATAATATAGCTTGAAAAAATATTTCCCATGGTACTGTCTTCCCAACCCGGCACTACAATTGGTATATTCTTTTTTGCCGCAGCAAGCATCCAGCTATTTTTGGGGTCAATTTCATAATACTGTTCCAGCACCCCGCTCAATAACATTTTGTACATGTATTGGTGTGGAAAATACCGCTCGCCTTTATCATCGGCATCTTTCCATATTTTATGAATATGCTGTTGTAACCGCCTGAAGGCTTCTTCTTCGGGTATACAGGTATCTGTTACCCGGTTGTAATGATTTTCGAGCAAATCCCATTCTTCCTGCGGACTAAGATCACGATAATTGGGTACTCTTTTATAATGGCTATGTGCCACCAGGTTCATTACGTCTTCTTCAAGATTTGCGCCTGTACAACTAATGATGCTCACTTTATCCTGGCGAATCATTTCTGCCAGGCTCAGCCCTAATTCCGCTGTACTCATTGCACCGGCAAGCGTTATCATCATTTTACCACCCCCGTCTAAATGTGCTACATATCCCTTGGCTGCATCCATTAAAGCAGCTGCATTAAAATGGCGGTAATGATGTTCTATAAAATTTGAAATAGGTCCCTGGCTCATAATTTATTTACTTTAATCCATATATTTTACAGATGTTATTAATTGATACTTTATGAAAGAATGGTTACAAAAATAGTTTTTTTATCAACCAAATATTGTATTTCATATAAGCTTAACACTGCTTACTTTACATTATTTACCGATAAATTTATAGCACATAACTTTAGGTATATTTTTACATACTCCGTCAATTGAAATTATATGAAATTTATTATCGGTTTTTTATTGCTGCAAACCATAACATATGCCCAGCCAAAAGAAGATAGTATTTCTTTATTTACTGCCACAGGTACATTGAAGGGATCATTATTTGTTCCTTTAGGTAAAAGCGGTTTTCCTGTTTTAATAATGATTGCAGGTTCAGGGCCAACGGACCGCTATGGAAATAACCCTATGGGCGTTAATGCCAATAGTTACAAAATGATAGCCGAGGCGCTGTGCAATGAAAATATTGCTGTACTGCTATTTGATAAAAGGGGTGTTGCAAAAAGTGTAAATGCCGCTAAAAAAGAATCTGATCTGCGATTTGAAAATTATGTAGATGACGCAGTTCAATGGATAGAACTTATTAAAAAAGACAGCCGGGTAAATGGAGTTTTTATTGCAGGCCATAGTGAAGGTTCTTTGATAGGAATGCTGGCAGCACAAAAAATAAAAGTGCAGGGTTATATCTCTATTGCAGGCCCGGCAAGAGGTATTGCCGGAATAATTACAGAACAATATGCACAACAATTACCACAGGCCGGCCCTGCAGTGGATAGCTTTTTTCGCCGGTTACAAAATAACCAGCCTCTTGATTCGGTACCTCAATATCTATTGCCAGTTTTCAGGCCATCGGTACAACCTTATATTAAATCATGGATAAAATATATACCATGCAATGAAATAAAAAAACTAACCATTCCAACTTTAATTATCCAGGGAGGTACAGATATCCAGGTAGCATCAACAGAAGCAACTCTTTTAAAACAGTGTAAAAGGGAGGCCGCTGTTTTATTGCTGGATAGCATGAACCATGTTTTAAAAACTGCTCCGGCAAATAGAGCGGAAAATATCGCTACTTATGCAAACCCTATATTGCCTTTATACCCGGGCTTAACAACTGCGATTACCTTTTTTATAAAAGAAAATAATAAATAAATTGGGCAAGAATGAGATTGAAAAAATAAAAGCCCTGCTAAAAAAATAGAAGGGCTTTTAAAAATTAAACATTTTCATCATTTTTTTATTTTTTTATCTACTGAAACATCTCCGTTTGACATACACTGGAGCCTTAATGCCTGTTTAGCATTTACAACTGTTACAAAGTATTTGGTTTCTCCGTTAAAGGTAAGCTCAGTGGCATCTTCGGATATTGTGTAGCCGCTGTACTTTTGAGAAAGTGCCAAGGAAATACTCAACGGCAATTGCTCAATGGCAATTTTTCTGGATATACCTATCAGCTCTC
>JAYVZR010000054.1:0-2464 GCA_043783135.1 Ferruginibacter sp.
TAGCCAGTGGTATAACAGGCAGGGTTACCCCAGTTATCATGCGGAGTGGAGCCAGCTTGGATCAGAAAATGTAAGTATAAAAATGAACCAATCAACCTCAGATCCTTCTGTAGCTTTTTTTGAAATGCCAGTAGCGCTAAAATTTAAAAATACCACACAGGAAAAAACAATAATAGTTGACAATAAAACAAATGGCGAACTGTTTATCCGCAATATTGGGTTTATGGCAGATACCGTATTAATAGATCCCGAATACTGGATAATAAGTAAAAATAATACTGCCGTAAAATTAATTTCACCCAATACAGGTAAAGGTGTTATAGAAATTTATCCTAACCCTGTTACAAATCCACTTACGGTTTATATACACGATTTTTCTGAAAATACAGCAACTCTCAGAATATATAATAATTTGGGTCAGCTGGTATTCGTCAAAAATATTTCTCTTTATAATGGTGCAGAATTATTGCAACTGCCTTTAGGACATTTGCCAAAAGGCGTGTACATTGTAAAAATAAATATTGGGGAAAATAAATTTGTACAACGAATTATAAAGTAGCAGCAAAATTATTACTGGTAATTAAAAGGGTTCTGTCATTTGCAGCTTTATTATGCTGCCGATGCTCAAATGCTAGAGCTGATTCCCTATGATTTTATTAGCCCATTCGTGAAATTTTATATCTATTAAGCGCAATTGTATTAATGGCAAAAAGAAAACAAAGAATTATAAACGGGATATTTAAATTACTTTTTGTTTTAGCTATTGCTGCTGCAGTTACCTGGTATTTAACAACGATTATTTTTAAACCTTCCTTCGTTCATTACCCTGCCTTCGGTATAGATATTCCTGTAAATTATGCGCTGCATGGTATTGATGTTAGCAGGCATCAGCAAACAATTTCCTGGGCAGATGTAAAGGGAATGAATGTAAATAATATTAAACTTGATTTTGTTTTTATAAAAGCCACTGAAGGACTGGAAAATGTAGATGAGCAGTTTAGAAGAAACTGGTTATTTGCACAAAAACAGGGAATAACAAAAGGAGCATATCATTTTTTTATTGCTACTAAAAATGGAAAACTACAGGCACAAAATTTTATAGAAACGGTACAATTGCAAAAAGGTGATCTCCCGCCAGTTCTCGATATAGAACAGTCCTATGGAGCATCCCCGCAGGACTTGCAACAGCATATGGCAGAGTGGTTGCTGGCGATAGAAAAAAAGTATAGGGTATTGCCTATCATTTATACTAATGTAGATTTTTATAACAGGTTTCTTTCGGGCAGGTTTGATGATTACCCTTTGTGGGTGGCTCATTATCTTGTAAAAGATAAGCCACGCATAAAAAGAAGCTGGTTATTTTGGCAACACAGCGAAAGTGGCCATGTTAACGGTATTGAACCTTATGTGGATTTTAATGTTTTTAATGGTGATAGCGCCGCTTTTGAAATGCTTAAAATAAAGCAAACTGTATACTGATTTTATTTATAAAAATAGCTCAAGCAACTCACTCTTTTATGGAGATCAGGAGCGAGGCTAAAATTCAGGAAATGGGAATGGAAGATGAAATAAGAGATTTTTCAATTCTTATATTAAATACAATTGCCATCGTTCTATTATGGATGATTGCAAATGTTTTAGTGGGAATTTATTTTGAACTTGCTTTTTTTGAAGATAAACCAACATGGAAAAATATTGTTTATTACATTACTTTTCTCACAAGCCTCTTTTTTTTAATCCGGCACCTTCGCCGTAAATGGAAATTATAAATTGTATTAACTGCTATGATCGGATATAATCACCCACTTATTTTTTACGCGTCTGAAGAGTAAAGTAAAATGTCCAGCAATATTACCTATGCTTCTGGTAAGATGCCATTTGCCTACCACCGAAAAATAAACTGTGGAGAGCCTTTTAACCTGGATGATATCAAAATTAAGTTTACCCATAGCTGCTGAATCCGGGTAACCTTTTTTGTAATTGTTTAATGTATTCTGCCAGCCATACGTAACACCGCTTTTGCCGATAAACATCAGCGAATCACTATGCCAGTAGGTATTCATAAAACCATTAATATCTCCAGCATTCCAGGCCCGTAACTGCTCTGCCATTGATGCCCTTATCAGTAATTCATCTGTTGATTGTGCGCTGGCAGCAATAAATAAAAATGCAACCAGTGAAATAACAATTAATTTTTTCATTTCATAAAATTTGTAATACAAGTTAATAAAATCACGCTAAACAGGGTAACTGATTTTCGTTAACGGGCAGAAATTGTTAACACAACACCTCCACGGCCTGGAAAATTGCATGGCAATAACCTTATTTTTTGCGATGGTATTTGAAGTGTAAATTTGCACATACCTAAAAAATATAAAATGAATAAAAAGTGGTGGATATATATCGGTTTTTTTTTATTGCTTCTTGGCGGATTTTATGCTTTTGTTTTTAACGATTATGATTT
>JAYVZR010000055.1:0-6760 GCA_043783135.1 Ferruginibacter sp.
CCCGTTTTTTATTGGTCAATTTTTTTATATAAAAACATTCAGGCAAAGCCCATCTGTAGGCCTGATTAGAAGATATAAAAAATATTACTTTATTTTATGCAGCAATGCATTAATCGATAGAATATTTACAATAAAATAAATACATTCATACAATGAATAGAAGAAAATTTATTAAAAACTCGTCGCTGGCAACAGCAGGTATCACCATCCTTCCCTTTTCTATTTTTGGAAAAAATGCACCCTCCAATAAAATTACCGTTGCCGTTATGGGGCTCAATGGCAGAGGTACCTACCTGGCAGAAAATTTTTCAAAAATTAATAATGTAGAAGTAGCTTATTTGTGCGATGTGGAGGATGCTGCTATTGCAAAGGGATTAAAAGCACTTGCCAATACCAGTAAAAAACCATTGATAGAAAAAGACATCAGAAAGCTGGTGGCAAAAAAAGATTTTGATGCATTGATAATTGCAGCGCCAGACCATTGGCATGCACCTGCAGCTATTCTGGGCGTAACACATGGCAAGCATGTATATGTTGAAAAGCCTTGCGGGCATAATCCTTATGAAGGCGAATTGCTGGTAGAAGCCATGAAAAAATATCCCGGCCAGCTCATTCAAATGGGCAGCCAGCGCCGTTCGTTTCCAACATTGATTGAAGCAGCACAACAGGTAAAGGAAGGAGCCATTGGAAATGTTTATTTTAGTAAAGCATGGTATGTAAACAACAGAAAAACAATTGGTATTGGTAAAAAAATTCCGGTTCCCTCAACGCTCGATTTTGATTTATGGCAGGGGCCTGCACCCCGTAAAGAATACCTGGATAATATTGTTCACTACAACTGGCACTGGCGCTGGCATTGGGGTACTGCAGAAACATGTAATAATGCCACACATGAACTGGATTGTTGCCGTTGGTTTATGGGCCTCGATTTTCCGACCCGTGTAAACGTTGCCGGTGGCCGTTATGCTTATAAGGATGACTGGGAAACTCCTGATACCCTAAATGTATCAGTAGAATTTGGCCCCGATAAAATGATCAGTTAGGAAGGGCGCAGTTGTAATAAATACGATGTTGAAGCCGCCAGCCGTGGGTTTATTATTTATGGTGATAAGGGAACATTGGTAAACCTGGGCAATGATGATTATAAAATTGTTGATGCCGATAATAAATTAATCAGGGAAGTAAAAGCAAGTGGCGGCAACACCAGCGCCAATACAGTTAGTGCCAGTGGTGACCTGGATATGTATCATTTTGAAAATTTTATACAATCAATAAAAGGCGAAGCAAAATTAACTGCGCCGGTTTCAGAAGGCCATAAATCTGTACTAATGTGCCACCTGGCAAATATTGCCTATCGCACCGGAAAGCAGTTAAACTGCGATCCGGCTAATGGCCATATTTTAAATGATGATGCAGCTATGCCATACTGGAAAAGGCAATATGAAAAAGGCTGGGAACCCGTATTGTAAACCGGTTACATATTGCGCTGCAAGTGGGTTGATGCCGGGAGGAAACCGTTTCGGATTGGGGCTGTTTGCAGGCGGGTGCCGCTATAACCAATAATAAAAAAGATAAACACTATTTCATGCTAGTTAATTTTAGTTGGAAGATAAGTTTTAAAAACAATTGGTTGAAAATTAAAACTGGTTACAGTAGGCCTTTCTTTTGCATTACAGGGAAAGAAAACCACCTGCAACAAAGCGTAAAATGAAGTTCCCAAGCTCAGTTTACAGTAGCACTAAAAGTACCGCATAGCGGTACGGCAGAAAGGGGCCGAACAGATCGCAACCTTTTCCCTTCTCCTGTTAGAGAAGGTGCCTGAATGGGGATGAGGCCCTTCCTGCCGGGCGTTTTTTATTTCTTTTTTTTGGCAATGAAAAAAAGAAAAAGAAGAGACTAACGGTTATTGAACTGTTTCTGAAAAAATAATTTAGATACTTAAAACGCAGAACCCGTGCGCTGACTTTTAAAAACAGAATGTCAGTACACGGATTCTTTGAAGTTGGTATAATAATTAATAATGATTGTAATACTCCAACAATGAGCACGGTTGTTATGCTACGCTAATCATAAAAATTTAGAATGCCTGGTAATCTAATTTTTGTCCACCCAGCGAAGCTTCCAGCATAAGGCCACCTCTTTCTTGGGTAAACACTGCCACACCGTCTCTGTATTTTACATTGGCAGATGCTCCTTCTTTTGCCGCCGCCGCAGAAACCTGTCCGCTGAATTCCAGCTTATCACCCTTGAAGTGATCCAGTGCTGCTTTATTTTCAAAAAAGATCACTTCCCGGTAAGCCTGTCCACCCACTTGCAGACCTGCAGTTACCTGCGACATTTTTGCCTTGCCTATAGCTACTCCTTGTTCAAATACTGTTCCCTTACCACCGGCACCACCTACTATTAATGCACCCTTGCCAATATTTGGAAAGATCACATAGCCGTAGGATTTTTTAAAAAGCTCATTCATGCCTCGGTCTGATTTTACAAATGAGGCTTTAGCCTTTTTGCTTTCTTCCACCATTTTAGCTTTGTCATTGTGTTGTGCATGAACTGCCGCCGGCAGAAAAATTCCCGGCAATGCGAATAACGATATTGCCAGGAAAATGATACGGTGTCTTTTCATAAAAAAATATTTTAGTTGTTTAAGAACAGTTAATACAACTGTTCGATTCAACATTTTACAAATACCCGGCCACCGGCGCAACAGACTTTGCCCCTTCAAAAAAAGAATTGTTAATATCGCTGATACAGCTGTTTCAGGTACTGTAAAATTGCCACTGTTATTGAGCCATTTTATTTTTGCCACGCTTAACCCCTTGCTTCGCTGTGAATTTTTTTGCCTGATTTTTGCCGGGATTATAATTTCCGGGTAATATCTTCCTCAGAAAGGACCGGTCAACTATGCCAGGCAGGAAGGGGCCGAACAGATCGGAACCTTTTCCCTTCTCCTGTTGGAGAAGGTGCCTGAAAGGCGGATGAGGCCCTTCCTGCCTGGCGTTTTTTATTTCTTTTTTTTGGCAATGAAAAAAAGAAAGAGCAGAGATTAACTACCATTAAAATACTCGAGAAAAAAGGAGTCTTCCAGGAATTTTTTCTTCCAGGCAACGCCTCGCAATGGGCAATCAGCATAGTTGGACTGTTGTTGGGAATCTTATAATTTATAGAGGGAGCATTTGATGATGGAAGACGTTGTATTGAAAGAGACACAAGTAAGCCGCTTTAGCCGAACACTTAGCCAAAGGTGAGAGGTACAAAAGTGTAACTTTAGGATAAAAATAAATAAAGTAATACTTTTTTATTTAGTAATACTTTTATATTTTTATAGTACAAAATTTAAATGTATGGAAACATCTGTTTTAACCTCCAAAGGGCAATTGCTGATACCAAAACGTTTGCGAACCAAATATGGCATTAAAAGCGGCGTAAAAGTAGTATTTGAAGAAACGGCTGATGGCGTGTTGATTAAGCCCATGGATGAAAACTATTTTGAAAATCTTGCAGGAAGTTTAAAAGATTCATTTCCTTCCATTGCTGAGTTTATGAAAATTAAACAGGAAGAAAAAAAACGGGAGGAAAGAAAAATGAACCTGAATGCGGGCACTAAAAAAACCGGCAAATGAAAAAGATTGTATTTGACAGTTATGCCCTGATAAATTTTTTCAGGAAAGAACCCGGCTATACCATTATTAAAGAAATGCTGGTAAAAGTACCCAATGATGAAATGGAGGCATATATCTGTTCGGTAAATATTGGCGAAGTGTATTATATGATTTGCCGTAAAGTGGATGTAAAGGCTGCAGAAGCTGCATTGCAAATATTAAAGCAATTGCCTTTACATATCATTGAAGCAGACCTGCCGCTTTGCCTGCAGGCCGCTAAAATTAAGGCAGGCTTTTCTATGAGTTATGCGGATGCTTTTGCAGCAGCCGTCACTATCAGTAAAAAAGCCACCCTCATAACCGGTTACCATGAGTTTGATGCCCTGTTGGGAGAAACAAATTTTAAAGTGAGGTATTTATAGGGTATCCAGAAGAAAAAATTGTGAATATCTCAGCCTTGTTTCGTATCCTTCACGAGCCAATTGGAAATGTAAAGGATATAAAAAATCGCCAGCAGATTATTTTATCCGAAGAAATAGTTTGTAGACACCTGCCTCGGCATCAGAGGAGTGCATGAAAAGAGAAAATATCATTTAGCGGATCGGAAATAAGTATAGATTTTGGTAAGCGCCCAAAATATTAAGGCAATAAAAGAATACAATAAAAGATCTTTGGTATTTGCATAAATATCTTCTATATCAAATCTTCCATGAATATGAGAGTGCGTTATTTTATTAGCCAATTGTTGTAAATATTCAATTGATACCCCAAATAAAAGCAGCACTATAAATATAACCAAATGCCTTTTTTTAAATAAAAAATTTAAAAAAGCGGAGGCTGTAAAGTAAGCCGAAATGTGCAATAGTTTATCATGGCCTCTTAACGGAACAGGAATTTTAATTAAAAACCCGATAGCAGCAAAAAGAAAACAAATTACCACCAATAATATTTTACTATAAAAACTCATCCCATACTTACAGCTGATGCCGGGCCGCTGATGACACAGGGACACAATATAAAAAAAGGACAGCCCATCATACTGCCACCGCAGCTGGCAGAAAGATGGACCGACAAAGATTTATCGGACCAGGAAATTACGGAGATTGGTAGTTACCAATTTGACAATGCGTTGCTGAAAGTGCATACGGTTAACCAGCAGTTCTGGAGCGACGAAGACCCAACAATGGAAGTGCATTATGATAACGTACCCTTAATAATTTAATCATGGAAGTTGGGGAAACATTTATATTGCCGGTACAACTAAGGGGTGCAGACATACAGTTTGTCTGCAAACTCACTTATGCCAGTGAGCAGGTAATGCGGTTTCATTTAACCTACAAAACTCACCAGATGGAACTGCAAAAAATATTGCGGCCCAAAACAAGGTTTACCTGGAAACTCCTAAGTTGCAATTTTGAATTTAAACATGAACATGCCGGCGAAAACATCAATATCATTTTTAAACAGCTGGACGACCTGATCAAAAACCCGGCTTCACTTATAGAATATCTCCGGAATAAAAAATCATGGTGAACTGCGTAGGCCCATCGCTATGGCTGTGAAAGTGGTGAAAACCCTTGCTGGGAATGTAAAGTTTTTGTTTATCCTTATTTCACTATCAAGAGTTTCCTATGGGTTTTGCAGGAGAGATTTATTAAGCATATATGAATGCAGATTCCTGTTAAAATATTTCATAGCTACATCACCAATCCAGTTTCCCATATCAACTGGAACAGCATTCCCAATAAGCCTATATGAACTTTTTTTATTCTCAAATATAAAATCATCGGGAAATCCTTGCAATCTTGCATATTCTCTCACAGAAAACGGCCTTAAGCCATATTCAACAGTTTTATCTTTTACAAGCCTTGTACTTAAATCCTTTGAATAATGTGCTACACAAGTTGGAGCGATAGCATTAGGAATTTCTGGATCAATGATGATTGGCAAATCCCTATATCCACCTTTGATTCTTTTTATCACATAAGCAGGCATTGAGACTGATGGATTCTTTTCCAGTAAGCTTTTTATTGTAGGTATTTTATTTTTTTGTTTTGGTGGAGTTATTCCGTAAGGTTTTCTTGTGCCAAACAATATCAAGCGTTTTCTTCGTTGAGGTAACCAGATTGTAGCATCAACAGGACAAAATACATTTACAAAATATTCAGGTAGTTTAGTCATAGCTTCCATTACCACTTTAAATTTTTTCATTCCCGGAACATTTTCTACTATATACATTTCGGGCTTTTCAATTGCAATGTGCCTAAAGAAATGTAAAAACAAATCATCGCCTGTACGTGTGCCATGAATGTCTGCAATAGGAGAATATTTAGTACATGGATAAGTTCCGATAATAATATCTGTTTGGGGTTGGTCTAAAACAGTTTTATCTTTTATATCAACATTCAAAATGGAATGAGAAAAATAATGACTATTCATCTTCATGCAATTGGTAGCTTCTGAATCAAGGTCAAGTGATTGAATTAATTTCACTCCTGCCTCCATCATTCCGATTTCCATTCCTCCGCATCCAGAGAAGTATCCTTTAGCTGTAGGTTTATACATACGTTAATTAATTTTGTCCGATAAGTGTTTATTCTAACCTTTAAAAATTTCATCCATATGAAATTGCAGGAAATTTTTCTTGGGGTAATATTTTTTTGGGAGAATTATTTTTGTTCCCACTAATGAAGCAAAATATTTCGCATGATAATCTGTCTTGTTTTTCCTTTTTAAATCTCTAGAAAGCAGAATTTCAAATTTCTCAGTGATTCCAATATAGCCCTTATCATAAGCCCTATCATACAAAGCAGAAAGACAAATACCATTTTCTGGATTCAATCTCTCTTCTTCTTTCTTTGCCCACGGAATAATATGACTCGCTACTAATAAATCAGGTATGTCAATTCCGGTGATAGCACATTTGGCAGAATAATTCGCTAGTACAATTTGACGAAATACATTTTGGTTAACTCTTGTTTTAACTTCTCTTATTTTATATTCACCCTTTAAGTTTTCAGTTCCTTTTAATAAGTCAGAAAATTTATCTTCAATTGCTATATGTTCTTTTTGAGCCAATATTCTTTCACTTTCAAAAAGCAATTCATCTTTATTGTTTATGAATTCATTCCAAATAGGCTCTACCTGTTTCTTTCCAC
>JAYVZR010000056.1:0-2461 GCA_043783135.1 Ferruginibacter sp.
CTGCAGGGTATTTTTAAATGCAGCAGCATTTTCATTTTCAAGATATACAACAGGGATTTCGTACACATTATGAAAAAGGATCCCATCACAGGCTACTTCCTTATCATGGATTTCCACACAATAAAAATCACGGTTATAATAAATCATCGTACCAGAGCAGGTATCATCAAGCGAATAGTATTGCCCTGCATTAATGAAAAATAAAGCGTCCTTAATTGTTTTATATTCAGTAAAATCAATCACAACTTTTCCGCCAGCTTTTAAAAAAATAATTTTAATAAATCCACTAAAGTCCTGTTTCATCAACTGTTCCGAAATATCCCTGTTGAAATCAAAATATCCAAACTTTTTAAAAGCAAATTGTTTGAAACTATCCATGATAATTATTTTGGCTAAAAATAGCATATTTGTTTAAAATCAAATTTTCTCTATTGGCACATCAAACATCGCTACCGCCTGTTGCTGCTAAATGTATTGAGCCCAAATGGAAAATGGATTAATTGATTGATAAGTAATTGCTGTTACACAAAAGGCGTAGTTTATTAAATTTTTTCAAACAGCAGTTAAAGCAACCTGCCAGCCCGGATGCAGGCAAAAAAATTAAGTAATTACTAAAAACTAAATCCCGGCTTATCCGTCCTGGAGCTTATTTTAGCCACACCAATCAACTGGTCGGCCTGGTCGGTAAAAGATTTATAATACACTAAAATGGTATAGCTATTTTCTGTTTCCCAATAATTACCATCAAGGTCGGTGCGTTGTGCAGGATCATTTTTATCTACCAGCGTATAGCCGTAATCGTAATAGCCTTGTTTTAAAAATTGCGTGCCTTCATACATCCCTTTTTCATTATTGAATACCATTTTATTGGCATCGGTAAATTGATAATCTGTTAACTGCCCCATTAAATACAAATCTTTACCGGGATAAGCCGCCTGCGATGGATTTACAAAACTAAAATGCACCGTGGCATAATCTGCCTGCCAGTATGGGTTGATGCTCTCGTAGGTATTGGATAAATAAAGCCCGTCTAAATCTTTGTAATATAAATAGCGCTGCACATTACGGTCTATATCTGTCTTCACATAAATATCTACTTTATCTTTTTTATTATCGGCATGGTCAACCCTTTCACTTAGCAGGCGAAGGCTCCTTAAATCGAGCCAGCGCCATTCTTTTCCTCCTGGAAAAACAAAATTATTTTCACTGTTGTATTCCAGCACATTACCTCTTATAAATGTAGGTGTTACCCCACCCTGTGCATTATCCCAGCGGTAGTTTTGCATCACCAATACTTTCACCTGCCTGCTGGCATCAAATGAATTTAAGCCTTCTATATTGACTGAAAATTTTACCCGCTGGTGTGTTTTATAAAACTGTGGTGCAAATGGCTGGATGATCTGTGCACTTACAGACGCTTTAGGATCCAATACCAGCAAGCCCTTTGTAAAAACAGTTTTGGAAGTATCGCCATCCAAATAAACTTTTAGTAAATAATTACCACTTTTGGATGGTAGTGAATTAGCATCTGGAAGTATGGCCTGGTAATGAGTATAACGGGTGTAGGCAAGAGAAGAAAAACGGTAATTGGTAATGCGCTGTTGTGTAAAACCTTTTATAAAATCGAATGCACTCAGGTTTACCGGCTGCCAATTGTAATCACACAATTCGTAAGTATAGTAATAGCTTTTTACATTGGCATCCATATCATCAAAATGCAGTTCGAGCTTATCGCCACTATTAAGTTTATACACAGGCATGGCTTCCTGATTGCCGTAAGCATGGAACCTTACAGAATGGATATTGCTTTTATATACTGCATCAGGGTTTGCCTGTGCAACTGCAATAGTGTTTATTAATAACGCAACCAAACAAAGGTTGATTAATTTAAAAAGGTTCATCTACTGATTAAAATATTTATTTTTGAAAGGTAACAAAAATTATTCCTTTTGAACCTTCCTGCTTTTATCGCAAAGCGAATGTCTTTTAACAGTGAAAAAACATTTTCACGTTTTATCATCCGGCTGGCTGCCGTTGCCACCGCCATCAGTGTGGCAGTAATGATTGTGGCACTCAGTTTTGTAAATGGTTTTCAGCAGGTCATCAGCAATAAGGTATTCAGCTTTTGGGGGCATATACATGTGCAGCAGGATATTGAAAACAGGGTGAGTACCGCAGAAGATTATGTGATAACTAAAAATGATTCCGTAGAAGCCTATCTTAAAAAACTTCCTGAAGTAAAAAATGTAGAACGCTTTGCCACCAAATCGGTTATCCTTACTTATGGTGATGATATTGAAAGTATTTTATTAAAAGGCATTGATTCTTCTTTTGATTACAGCAGGCTAAATCCTTTTTTACAGCAGGGCAAATGGGTTTCCTTTACAGACAGCAGTTACAGTAAGGAGATAAATATTTCTGCTTACATAGCCAACCAGTTAAATGTAAAAGTGAATGATAC
>JAYVZR010000057.1:0-17116 GCA_043783135.1 Ferruginibacter sp.
AATCTAAGGGTACTATCAATGAATAAACAATGGGACAAAGTGGTGGCGTTGATTAAAAAAGCAGCGTAGCTGCCATACGACAATTTTAAATGCACCCACTGTTATCCAGGGAGGTAATAGCGAAAAACTTCTTTGTACATTTGCATCCGTGATAAAAAATGACAAATACCAAGTAGTTATTGGCCTGGAAGTACATGCCCAGCTGCTGACCCAAAGCAAATTATTTTGTGGGGACAGGGCTGCTTTTGGTGCGGCTCCCAATACGCATATCAGTCCCATAACATTGGCGCACCCTGGAACCTTACCAAAAATGAACAGGAAGGCTATTGAGTATGCAGTAAAACTAGGTCTTGCCCTGCATTGTGATATTGAACAGAAAAATTATTTTGCCCGTAAAAATTATTTTTATCCTGATTTGCCAAAAGGTTACCAGGTTAGTCAGCATACAACACCTATTTGCAAAAATGGTACTGTTAGAATTAAAGTTGACAATATTGAGCGGCATATAAAGCTAAACCGTATCCATATGGAAGAAGATGCAGGTAAAAGCCTGCATGATGTAGATGAACAATACACAGCAATAGATTTAAACCGTGCAGGAGTTCCGTTGCTGGAAATTGTAAGTGAGCCAGACCTGCACAGCAGCGAAGAAGCTTTTGCTTATGTTACAGAACTGCGCCGCCTGGTGCGCTGGTTAAATATTTGCGATGGTAATATGGAAGAAGGCAGCATGCGTTGCGACGCCAATATATCTATCCGTTTAAAAGGCGAAATTATATTAGGTACAAGGGTTGAAGTAAAAAACCTTAACAGCATCCGCAATGTAAAAAGGGCCATAGATGTGGAAGTAAACCGACTGGTTGATATTGTTGAAAGCGGCGAAAAAGTATTACAGCAAACAAGAAGTTATGATGCAGATACCAACACTACTTTTTCGTTACGCAGTAAAGAAGAGGCAGACGATTATCGTTATTTTGCTGATCCCGATCTTACTCCCTTTAACATTACCGATGAATTTTTACAAACTATACAATCAGCACTTCCTGCGTTGCCGGAAGAACTGGAAGCAAAATACAAAACTGTATTTAATCTACCCGATTATGATGCGCAGGTTATTTGCGGCGATAAATCACTGGTAGATTTTTTTGAAGGCATTGTACAACACACTACTAATTACAAAGCAGCAGTTAACTGGTTGATGGGACCTGTAAAATCTTATTGTAACGATAGGGGTATCGACATTAGTTCCTTTACTTTATCGCCTGAAAAAATAAGTGCATTAATTCAATTGGTAGATGATGGTAAAGTAAATTTTAGTATTGCCTCTTCAAAAATATTTGCTGCATTACTTGTATTACCTAAAAAAACTCCTTTGCAAATTGCCACAGAACTTAACCTGTTGCAGGAAAGCGATAGCGCTCCTGTAGCAGCATGGGTAGATGAAGTAATTGCAAAAATGCCCGATAAGGTAAAAGAATATAAAGGCGGCAAAAAAGGCCTGATAGGTTTATTTGTTGGGGAAGTAAAAAAACTAAGCAAGGGGAAAGCCGATATGAACCTTGTAAATAAATTATTGGAAGAAAAATTAAATTAATAATCAGTATGAAAAAATTATTTGCAATTATAGTGTGTATGGCCGTTTTAGCCTCCTGTAAAAATGCGGGAAATACTAAAGGAAAATTTACTGTAAACGGGCAGATTAAAAATGCCCCCGACCAAAAAGTATATTTAGAAGAATTATTTTTTAGTGATAAAAACCCTGTGGTGTTAGATACCGCTGAAGTAAAAAATGGCCAGTTTGCTGTTACTGCAACCGCACCGGAAGAAGGGCTTTACCGTTTAAGGATGGAAAAGGACAGTGTTTTTTTTATCCTTATCAATGATAAAGCTGAGCTGGATTTTACGGCAGATTATAATAAATTGTCTATTGAAAATGCCTCGGTTAATTCGGCAGCAAATGCTTCTGTTAAAAAATTTATTACCGGTATCCGGGCACAAAGAATTGCACTTGAAACAGAATCTGCAGCAGCAGAACAACTGGCTGCTTCCGGTGCTACAGACAGTGCGGTGATGGTAGCAAAAGAGATGTCTAAACAAAAGGAAGATGCCTATAAAAAATATATTCTTGATTATATGGATACTACCAAAGATGCTGTTGTGGCGTTATTTGCGCTGGGGTATTCACGTGATATAGAAACAGCAAAACTGGAAAAATCAATTAACAGTTTACCAAAACGTTTTCCCAATCACCTTGCTTTAAATAGTCTTGCAGCACAATACAATCAGATGATTGCACAATACAACGCCAAACCACACGAAGGTGGTATAGCGCCTGATATAAATATGCCCGATACAAATGGTAAAGCGTTTTCTTTAAGTATGTTAAGGGGCAAATATGTGCTGGTTGATTTTTGGGCAAGCTGGTGTGGCCCCTGCCGTGGCGAAAACCCTAATGTTGTAAAGGCATACAATTTATTTAAGGATAAAAATTTTACCATACTGGGGGTATCTCTTGATAAAGACAAACAGCAATGGGTAGACGCAATTAAGTCAGACAGTTTAAACTGGCACCATATCAGCGATTTGAAATACTGGAACAGCGCCGCAGTAGCTTTGTATGGTTTTGATGGTATCCCTTTTAATGTACTGGTTAATCCTGAAGGAAAAATTATTGCCATGAATTTAAGAGGGCCTGCATTAGAAAGTAAATTACAGGAAGTTTTAAAATAAGTCAGCTGTAAGCTTTGCCCCAATTATTTATATTCAATATTTTTTAACAGGCTCTTTTACAAGCGTAGTATCTTCTTTCAGTAAAGGCAACTGGTAGCCCCCGGTATCAATAATAGTTTTTGGAAATTGTATTTTTAATTCGGCCCTGTCTTTTGAAGTTAGCCTTGTATTGTACAGGTACAATGATTGTAATTTATTTAGTTTTTTTAACGAAGGAATAGCAGCATTTGTAATGCTGGTTCCCGACAGGTTTAAATATTGCAAAGAAAGTATGCTGGCCAGTTGTGTAATCCCTTTATCAGTAATATAGGTGTTGGATAAATCGAGCCGGGTAAGATTGGTTAACTGCCCAATGCTGGTTAATGCTTCGTCATTAATATTTGTGTTGTGTAATTTTAGCCAGATGAGTTGTTGTTTTAACTGCAGCAATAATTGCAGGTCTGTTTTATCAATTATGCTGTCTGTTACAAAATTTGCCTGAAGATAATTGGTGTTTTGAGCTACCGGCAACACTACAATATTGTGTGTTTTTAATTGTTCAATTATTTTTTCATCTGCTTTTGCAACAGGCGCCGAAGGTATATCGGTTCTTACTTTTTGTGTGATGGCCACTGTTTGCAATGCAGTTAAAAAAGTTTTTACTTTATCCGTCTGGGCCAATTCTTTTACCTTTTTTTGCGCATCAGCATTATTGCTGATCCACCAATGCAGCAGGTTTACCTGGCTTTCTGTTAGCTGCGGTTTTTCTTTTGGCGGCATATGGTGTTCATTGTCTGTGGGCAACAATAAACGCTTTATCATTTCACTTTCATCGGCATTGCCGGGTAGTATTACTTTACCGTCTTTTCCACCTTTCATCAACAGGCTTATTTCCTCCATACGTAAGCCGCCCTTTTGCTTGTTGGCATTATGGCAACTGTAACATTTGGTTTGTAAAATGGGCGTAATAATATCTGTATAAACAACTGCCTCCTGCACATTTGCAATTGGCTTTATGGTTGTGTTGGTAACGCTGTCTGTAATAAATATATCTTTGAATGGCTTTGTTAAATAATCTGAGCCATGCGTTAAAGAGCCGCCCAGATGTCCTGTAACCATCAGCATTAATAACAATGCAATTGATAGCAATTTTTTATTAACAGCAAAAGCTGGGTTCTTTTCTTTGGCATATAATATCAGTGAAAACAATGCTACTCCAATACCCATCCACATATGCCAGCTAACGAGTGATTTGTCGTAATCATCACTGATAGATAAAAGGTAACCGGTAATACAGGATGCAAATGCAGTAAAAGAACCTGCCAGTAAAATAACCGGTATTGCCGGTAATAAAGAGGCATATTTATTTTTGCGGCTCATCCATTGAAGCAACAATCCAATCAGTAAAATACCCAACGGTAAATGCACCAGCAGCGGATGAAAATGACCCAAAAATTCCATGACAGATAATAGCATCAAAGGATAATAATTTATTGTTGAACCATTTGAAAAAGTATATGGTTAAGCTATGGTATCTTTCTTTAGTGAATTGAAAGTTCAAGTTTTCTATTCAGGCCTTGTTCAATAAGCCTGTACAAAGTTGACAATTGAATGTCTGCCCGCCCATTTTCAATTCTGGAAATATAGCTTTTTTTTGTTCCCGTTTTTTCAGCCATTTCAGCCTGTGTCAAATTAGCTTTTTCTCTTTCTTCTTTCAATAATTCTCCTAAAATAAAAGTCTGTGCTTTCATTTCAAATTCAGAACGCTTTGCCGTGCCATGTTTCCCATACTTTTTATCCAAATGAGTATCCCACGAAACGGTTTTATTTTTTGATATTTTTTCGATTTCCTTTTTCATTTTCTGCTTTTAATTTTTTGTCAATAAAATATTGTTTCTTCAGTTTTTTAGCTAATTCAATTTCCGGAGTTGGGGTTTTCTGTGTGTTTTTTTGAAAGGCATTTATAAGGATTACTAAATTCCCTTCATCAAAAAAACAGAATATCCGATAAATGTTACTCTTAAATTCTATTCTTATTTCATAAAGCCCGTCAGTATTTTCAAGATGTTGAAAATATTTTTTTGGGATGAAGTCAAGCGTCTTGACAAGTTCAAAAACCCAATCAATCTTTTCTTGCAAGTCCTTGTCAAGGATGCTATAGAATTCAAGGAAATATTTCCCGTATGTTGATACGATTCTTTTCACAATTACGAAGGTAACGAATTAGTGAACATTGCCTGTTGTTTTTTTGAATTTTTTTTGCATTGCTAAAGCAGAATTCTTCTAAAAATTGAATATCAACTTCGCTTAGGTCTCCAACATTTCCTTCTCCAACGCGGTGGAAGGTTAGGAGGGGCTATATCTTTTCCTCAACAAATGCATCATGTAAACATTAATGGCCCATTGATCTGCCAATGGCTGACGGGTGTAAGGTATGGTGGGCATATAATCGGGTGGGCCAAATTCAGTTAACACCGTAAGTACTTCACCTTTTTGTTTTTTTATAGCAACGATGGCATCCCACCAGGCAAAATGAGCTTTTACTGCATCCTCCCATTCGGGTGCCCTTGGGTCGCTTACCTGCGGGCCTTCTGCATGGCCAATACGGGCATGTAAATGATCGGTTCTTTGTATGGCAAGATTTACTGTTTCCTGCTGGTCTGCAAGCAAGCTCTCGCTTACATTGCACCAATGCGATATGTCCAGTGTAATCCTAAGTTCTGGTATCTGCTGCAAAAACTTTTTAGCAACCGGCGCTGCAAAAAGCATCCTTGACCGGTGAGTTTCATGGCAGATTTTTATACCTGTTTGTTTTGCCAATTCAAGGGTAAAATCAATAAGGGTTTTATTTTCTTCGTAACTAAAATAATCTTTTCCGCTGTGGCAATTGATGTATAAGGGGCGCTGGTTTTTATTGGTAGCTGCAGCAGTAATCATTTGTTTAAAACTGGCAACATGTTCTATATAATTGCTTTGATGCCCGGCGGTAAGAAAACCTACTTCCAGTGTATATTTTTTGAGTGCCGTAAAAAGTTCATCGGCATCTTTTTGCGCTGTGGGCCACCATATTTCAATTCCATCATAACCTTCTTCTTTTACTTTGGCGCAGTAAGCGTCTATGGTTCCCTGGTAGCCCCAGTTGGTAGCCAGCACTTTTAATTGAAAGCCTGTATTCATTTGATTGTTTTTTTGTGGTGATGCAAATACATCCAGCGACGCCAGCAGCAAGGCGGTGGTGGCCGATGTGCTTGTTTGTAAAAAATTTCTTCTGCTAAATAACATGGTGAATGGTGAATCGTCAATGGTCAATGGTCAATGGTCAATCAATAAAATTAGATTAGTTATTTAATATAATTCGCTTGATTTAGGTTATTGATTTTTTTAAAATATTTACATACATTATTAATTCACTTCACTATTCACCATTCACTATACTAACTTAAAATATCTGTGATAACTTTTCCCCTTGTATCCGTTAACCTGAACGGCCTTCCCTGGAACTCGTACGTAAATTTTTCATGATCAAAACCCAACTGGTTTAATATGGTGGCCTGTATATCAAATGGCTCTACTTTTCCACTGATTGCGCTATACCCTATCTCATCAGTTTCGCCATAAGAAAAACCTTTTTTAATACCTGCCCCGGCCATCCACATGGTAAATGCTTCTGTATGATGGTCCCTGCCCTTATAAGGATTTTGTTTGCCTTCCCGGTTTTCCGCCATGGGTGTCCTGCCAAATTCTCCACCCCATACTACCAGTGTTTCTTCCAGCAGGCCACGTTGCTTTAAATCGAGTAGCAGTGCGGTAATGCATTTATCAACCGAGCGGCATTTATTGATAAAGCCAAGATCAATAGCAAGGCTTGCTTCAGTACCATGACTGTCCCAACCCCAGTCGAATAACTGCACAAAGCGCACCCCTTTTTCAACCAGTTTCCTCGCCAACAAAACATTGTTGGCAAAAGATCCCTGGCCGGGTTTGGTACCGTACATTTCATGAATATAGGCAGGTTCATTGCTGATATCCATTACCTCCGGTGCGGCAATCTGCATTTTAAAAGCCATTTCATATTGCGAAATGCGGGAAAGGATTTCAGGGTCGTTGTAGGCTTTATATTCTTCTGCATTTACTTCGTTAATGGCATCAATACTTGCTTTCCGTAAATCCCTGTTCATCCCTTCGGGATCTTTTATAAACAGTACGGGATCGCCTTCGCTGCGGCATTGAACACCCTGGTACACACTTGGTAAAAAGCCACTGCCCCAAACACTTTTACCTGCATCTGGGTTTTTGCCGCCACTGGTTAACACTACAAAGCCGGGCAGGTTTTGATTTTCTGTTCCCAGTCCATAGGTTGCCCAGGAACCCAAACTTGGCCGGCCTAAGCGGGCAGAACCCGTATGCACCATCAGCTGTGCAGGAGCATGGTTAAACTGGTCGGTTGTTACTGCTTTTAAAAAACTTAGCTCATCAACAATGGTTGCCAAATGCGGCATATTTTCGCTTACCCATGTACGTGAGTTTCCGTATTGTGCAAATTTTGCCTGAGGCCCCAGCATTTTTGGAACACCCCGTATGAAGGCAAATTTTTTTCCTTCCAATAAAGATTGCGGGCAATCCTGTCCATCCATTTTCATCAGTTCGGGTTTGTAATCAAACAATTCCAGTTGTGAAGGTGCGCCGGCCATGTGCAGGTAAATAACACTTTTTGCCCTTGCAGCAAAGGGAGGCAGTTTGGGCATCAGCGGATGAGCAGGATCAAAAGCAATGCTGTTCGATTGGGCAGGTGAATTGGTACAACTGCCAAACATAGAACCAAAAGCAAGTGCACCCAAACCCATGGCACTTTCTTTTAAAAAGTGCCGGCGTGTTTGCATGGTTATCACCGCCCTTTCTGCTTCTTTCAGTAACCGTTGATTATATAATTCTTTTTGTGTCATAAAATATATTTATGCTCCGCTTTTTACTAATAAGCGATTGTTTGTTCTACCTTTATCATCTTCTTCTCCCGGTTTAAAACCTATCATTGCTCTTTTTACTTTTGGTGCATCAAGCAATTGTTTTAAAGCTTCAAATACTACAGCTATATCCTGTTTGTTTTCTGATACATTTTTTTCTAATTTTTCTAATTTTAATAAAATGTCTTTATTTGTTAATAGTATTTCCCGCATTTTGGTAAATATCCGTATGATTTGAATATTTACCTGGATGGCAACCGGGCTGTTTAATACACTTGACAGCATTGCCACTCCTTGTTCGGTAAAAACGAACGGCATATACCTGGTTCCTCCACGCTTTGAGGTCACAATTTGTGACCTCAAAGTTTCCAATTCTTCTATAGTCAACTCGAACATGAAGTCATCTGGAAACCGTTCTATATTTCTTTTAACTGTCTGATTAAAAACTTTTGTTTCCACTCTATACATTTCTGCTAAGTCCTTGTCAAGCATAACTTTTTGCCCACGGATCAAATATATTTTGCTCAATAAAACTTCTTCCGGAATCATTAACTGTATCTGCTTTTTAATCTTCGCCATATGCAACATTCATGGATTAAGTTTGAGGTCACAATTTGTGACCTTAGAGCCATTTCACTCCACTCATTTATAATTTGACTGGTCACAACACGTTAGTTCAAGCTATGGGCTTTTAGCCCAAGGCTTTAGCTTCTACAAACTTCTAACAATCGCTTGATTAAAAATAAGAAGAATGGCGAAGCCTCCATATGGACTTTTAGTCCTTCTTTAACCTATGGGTTTCTAACCCATAGTATTTGAGTCTACAAGTTAGTCCCGATATTCTGGATTTACTTCGCATACCACTAACTTATCAATCCTAACTCATCACTAATTCTTCGTAACCACTTCATCTAAATTCAATATAGCATTTGCCACTACTATTAATGCCGCTGTTTCTGCATTGGTATGTTCATTTATTCCACCCACCATTTCACAGGTATTATTTGCATTGCTTTTAAACTGGCTGTAGGCTGTTTTGTATAAATTCATCAGCACCAGTAAATTTTTATCATTAATGGCATGCTGCGTGGCCAACTGATACCCTGTTTTAATTTGTTGCTGTACATCAGTACCGGCAAGTTTTTGCATGCGGTAAGCAAAATGCCGGGCAAGATCAATATAAGCAGAATCATTTAAAGAAGTGAGCGCCTGCAACGGAGTGTTGGTCCGTATGCGGCGCACGGTACACACTTCACGGGAAACTCCGTCAAAAGTCAGCATCGAGGGATAAGCAGCAGAACGTTTCCAATAGGTGTACAAGGCACGGCGATATTGATCTTCGTTTTTACTTTGCACCCATTCTGCACCATTCCAGGGCGAAAGCCAGATACCTTTTGGCTGGTAAGGAAATACGCTGGGGCCATACATTTTATTGCTGATTACTCCGCTGATACAAAGTGCCTGGTCGCGTATTTGTTCCGCAGATAATCTTACCCTTGCATAGCGTGCATATAATTTATTGTAAGGATCTTTTTGTAATTGATCCGCTGATATTTTAGAATCCTGTTGGTAGGTAGCACTCAGCACAATGGTTTTAAGTAGTTTTTTTACGCTCCATTTATCGCCGTGCATAAACTCGTAACTCAACCAGTCCAGCAGTTCCTGGTGGGTGGGTGCTGTGCCTTGGGATCCCATATCTTCCAGCGTTTCAACAAGGCCCGTACCAAACAATTGTTCCCAAACACGGTTAACCATTGTACGTGCGGTTAATGGGTTTTTTGTGGATGTTAACCATTGCGCCATGCCCAGCCTGTTTGCCGGGGCATTGGCAGGCAATGCACCTAATGAAAGTGGAATACCCGGTTGTACTGTTGCCCCTTTTACCAGCCAGTTACCCCTTTCAAATACATACGAAGTGCGATGCATATTTTTTGGGTTGTCCATCATCACCGGTGTGGTGGGTACATTTACATTTATCAACTGCCAGTATTTTTTTTCAACACTGTCATAACCGGGTTTGCCCGCTTCAGCAATGTCGTTTGTAAAATAAAACCAATCAAACAAAGCACCGGTATCACCAGGTTTTTTAAGCAAGGGATTGGTGTAAGTAAAATAAAGATGGTGCATACCAGTTTGTGCAACCAGTGTAGTTTGGTTGATTGCCCATCCGTTTTTAGATTTCTTCAACAGAACAGTTGCAATAACAGGTCCGTTTGGCTCATCAATATGTATCTGCCAGGTGCCGCCTTCTGCATATCCGTTGTAACGAAAAATTAATTGTGTGCGGTTGGTTAAGTCCACATTTTTTAACCGGCAAAGCGCATTGTTGCGCAATGCCAGCCATTTGGTATCCGATAGTTCGCTGTTGGTAAAACTATCACAGGTAAGACTGTTATAAGCGGGCTGCCATGTTTTTAAAAAGATAAAGGCTTCTTTTGCTTTTTCGGGTGTGGAGTTTTTTTGCAGCCAGTTGGTAAGATTGGTCAATTCATTTTTAAGGCTGTCGTTAAAATGCCTTAGTAATGGATAATCTGCCTCGGTATCTTCATCCCTGCTATCATTGTAAAAGGCCAGAAATTTATAATAGTCTTCGTGCTTAAAAGGATCATACGGATGGCTATGGCATTGTACGCACGCAAATGTAGTACCCATTGTTGCCTGCCAGGTGGTATTTACCCTGTCCATTACAGCAGCCGTTCTAAATTCTTCATTGTCTGTTCCGCCTTCATCGTTTGTCATCGTATTGCGCTGAAAGGCTGTCGCAATAAGGTCTTCATCAGTTGAATTCGGCAACAAATCACCGGCTATCTGCCTGGTGAGAAAACTATCATAGGGCATATCTGTATTAAAAGCATTGATGAGCCAGTCGCGGTAATGCCAGATGTTTCGGGTGTCGTCTCTTTCATATCCTTTGGTGTCTGCATAACGGGCAAGGTCCATCCAGAGAGCCGCCCATTTTTCACCAAAATGAGGGGAAGCCAGCAAAGAATCTACAAGATTTGGATAGGCTTTTTCGCTGTTGTCATCCAGGTATTGCTGTGCAATTTTTTCCGGTGCAGGCATGCCAATAATATCAAGGCTTACACGGCGAAGCAATATTTGTTTATTGGCCTGCGGCGAAGCAGATAAACTGGTGCCTTTCCATTTTGCTTCTATAAAATTATCTATCGGATTACTGGCCCATTTACTTTGCGTTTTAAATAAACCGAAGAAGGATGATGGCTGCGGAACAGGGGTTTCTTTTACAGGTGTATAAGCCCAGTGTTCGCCCCAGCGGGCACCTTCATCAATCCATCTTGTAAGTATATCAATATCTTCTTTTGATAAATGATCATGTTTGTAGGGCATCCTTTCTTCCGGATCTTTCAGGGTAAGCCGGCGTATCATTTCACTGTTGGCGGCATCTCCGGGGACAATGGCCCTTTTGCCGGATTCTGTTTTACCCAGCAATGCCTCTTCCCGAAACAGCAAACTAAAGCCCGCTTTTTGTTTTACACCGCCATGGCAGGTAATGCAATTTTTATTGATGATGGGTTTTACCTGCGTAGTAAAATCAACCGGCGGCCGTTTTGTTATATACAAAAAACTGCTGGCTGCAATTAACAACAGTATGGTGACTACGGTAATTTTTTTTGATGGCAAGCCCGGCATGCTGCAGTTCTTTTTTATTATCTAAAAATACCAATATTTACTGAATTTTTAGGCAGCATTTAAAGTATGTACTTATTAGCAGCAGATATTATGTAGCCATGCTTTACTTGAAACAATTAGTTTAGCATTTCAAAAAAGCAAAGCTTTGACTTATTTTATTTTTCTGAGCTTCTTGATTCTGAATGGGTGACGGGAACCATGAATGATACCTAAAATGATTATTTGCTGGTTTCAATTCGATAATTACAGACCATGAATGGCAGGTTGCTTTTCGGTAAATTTTACCCCTGGTAGGAATTTCTTCATATTGACGCAAAAGAAATGGATTAGCAGCGATTCGGCCAATGGTTGCCAATAATACATCACCCACTTTAATGGCATTAAGTGGCTGTTGATTAATAAAAGTTATATAACCAGTAATCTCATCGATGTTCTGCAGGGCATTGAGCGAAACCTTTACAGTGTAAGTTTTTGCAGTTGTTTTCTTTTGTTCGCCCATTTTGCTTTGGCTTCTCTTAATGTAATATTTGTTGAATCTTCCGAAGCATGAATCCAGTTTTGAAATGCTTTAAGGCTCATTGCTTCTCCAGGTAGGGGGAGAGTCAAATTCTTTTTTTTCAACGATACGGATAAAATGCTTTTCCTGTAAAGCATGAAGCGCCTTAAGACCATTATCATCCGTTATTTGAATTGTAGGTGTTTGCATTTTTCAAGATTATGTTGCGTATATAAAAATACGCAAATTATTTCTACTTATTTCTAACGTGGAAACTGCCTTAAATACTTTGGAGATTTCTTATAATGTCATAGATGCAGGATTGCAAACAATTTTATTCAATGGTAAAAAAATTATGTGTGTATATTCGGCAAAATACAACCAATTTATATTTATGAGCCTACATAAAAAGCCTTTTGCAGAAATTATTTTTATTTATTTGATCATTGGTTTTTGTGGATTTTTATGCTACAGATTTTTACCGTTTGAAAATAAATTATGGCGATTTTTTGCAGCAGATTTAGTGATGACAGTTGTTACATTTATATTTTCCCTGTACAAAAAAAACAGCAGTGTGTATGATGCCTATTGGTCGGTTATCCCTTTTTATTTTATTGTATTGTGCTGGTTCAATGCTCATCAATCATGGGGTATAGCGCAATACACCACTGCTTTGGTGGTAAGTTTTTGGTCGTGGCGGTTAACGCATAACTGGTACAGGAGCTGGCGGGGATGGGATCATGAGGATTGGCGTTACGTAAATTTTAGAAAACAATTTGGAAAATATTTTCAACCCATCAATTTTTTAGCCATTCATTTATATCCAACCTGTATTGTATTTCTTAGCATGAGTGGTTTATTTTTTTTGTATCATGGAACCACTAAAAATGTCACCGCATTTTTTATTGCAGGCAATATCATTGCGCTGGCAGGTGTTTTATTTGAGCTGGTTGCAGACAACACATTGTATAAAAACCGAAATAATCCGGGCAGGGTAAAGCACAGCATCATCAGGGAGGGTATATGGAACTACACCCGTAACCCTAATTATTTTGGCGAGATATTATTTTGGGCAGGGCTAGCAATAACAGGCCTGGCAGCTTCGGCACAAGCATGGACATGCCTGGGCGCCATAGGCATGGTATTAATGTTTTTGTTTGCCTCTATCCCTATGAAAGAAAAAAGACTGTCAGCAACATACGATGATTTTGAAAAATACAAAGCAGAAGTGCCGATGCTGTTACCAATGCCATCTAAAAAATAACAGTCGTATGAATGAAGCCAAACTTTACAATTAACGAGCCTTTCAATAAAAACAACGCCGCACTTACAACCCATTTACCTTTTGCTGCTGTAAAAATTCCCGTTTAACTGCGCTGGCTGTTTTATGTTGACCGGTATGGCTCCAGCCGGGCGCCCTGATGATGTATAATAATTTGTTTTTTATGCCAGGCGCTTTTATTACATCTTTTGCCAGGGCGGCAATTTCGCCAAAATAAACATCCCAAAAATTTTGCGCATTCATGTTGCGGGTTATACCGTAAACAGGCGGCTCATCTTCTTTTTCGTGGCGTAATGTTCCAAAAACCCGGTCCCATATATTTAACAGGTTACAAAAATTGGTATCCATATACAGAGGGTTTTTTGCATGGTGTACCCGGTGGTGAGAAGGCGTAAGTATAATACGGTTCAAAAAGCCCATGCGCCCGTCTTTAAGTATATTTTCGCCTACATGAATAAACCCTCCCCAGATACCATCAATAAACATAATAAAAAATAGCAGGGGTGGGTTTACCCCAAGCAAAATACAGATAGAAGTACGTAATACATCTGCATAAGGCGCTTCCAGGAAAAAATGAGCATAGGTTACAGAAAGGTTCATTTGCTCTGGTGCATGGTGGGTAGAATGCAGGCACCAGAACAGCCTTACTTTATGGCCCAGGTAATGGTAAACAAAATGGGCAAGCTCCCAAACAATATATCCATAAATAAACCAGTACCAGGTAAACCTGGTGGTGATAAGAGCGTATGGTTGAAAAAGCCCAATACAAAAAGCAACAGCCGCAATGGAAATAAACCTGCCGATAAAACTGTTAAAAACATAAATAAAAAACATCACTTTATAATGGGCTATTTTAAACCTTTTATAAAAAGCCGCTCTTATAATTTCAATAATCAAAATAAAGGGAATCAGGGGCGCCAGCGCAGACGTAATACCATCAAGGGTTTTCAGCGAGCTGTAGTCGTTTGTTTTAAATATTTCCAGCCAGGCATTAATGCTTAAAAACGAAATCAGTTCATTGTATAATTGCTGGAAAATTTCCATAAATAATTTTAAGTAATAATAAAAATCAATGAATTCGTAAATATAAAAATATACCAACCAAGAAGAAAATAATTTCACACAAAGCACACAACGAGAAAAATGTGTACAAAGTAATACACCATGCAGCAATACTTTTTGTGTTCTTTGTATACTTAGTGTTCTTTGCCGAAACCAATAAGAGATTGTCTTTTAGGGCAGATTAATTTCACACAAAGCACACAACGAAAACAAAGGATACAAGGTAATACATCATGAGGCAATACTCTTTGTGTACTTTGTATACTTAGTATTCTTTGTGTGAAACCTGAGTAAAAACAATGCTTATTAAAATTTTATTTCGGGTATTTATTAATAAGTTTTTTTACTGGTTTTACAGTTTGCAGGTAGGCAAAAATTGATTTCAGGTCTCCATCCGTCATACCTGCATAATCTACAATAGGCATTATTGTATTGACTTTGCCCGGGTTATAATTATAACCCTTCTCTTGCCGGCAGGCATTAAATTTATTGATGAAGGCAGTATCGGTCCATGTGCCGATGCCTGTGGTTGAATCGGGTGTTATGTTGGCCGAGGTTACTTTAAAACCGGCAATGGTAAAGGTATTGCCACCTGAATACACGTTGGCAAAATCCGGCTGCCCTTTTACATAAGGCGTATGGCAGTCTGCACAGGCAGCCATCGTAATTAAGTATTCGCCGTATTTTACTTTATCCGTTTGTGCCGGGCTTGTATTTCCATCAACCGTTTTTTGCAGTGCAGGGGCGGGGTAAGCCATACTTATCGGAATCATTAATTCCCTGGGAGGCACTTTATTTTTGATGGGTTTTAGTGTTCTGATATAGGCAATAATGCTCAGCAAATCTTCTTTGGCAATATGGTTAAAATTGGCATAGGGCATTAAAGGAAACAATGTGTCGCCTTTATTATTAATGCCCTGTGTAATGGCCCGCATAATTTCATCATCCGTCCAGCCGCCGATACCGGTTTCCTTGTCACTGGTAATGTTTTTGGCGTAGATGGTTCCAGGGATGGCGTCTAAAATATTATGATCAAATTTACCACCACCCATGCCTTCGGTACCGGCAATAACGGGGCCGGAAAATTTGCTGAAATCCCGTCGGCTGTGGCAATGAATACACACCGCTACATGCAGGGCAAGGTATTCGCCCCTGGCAATAACTTTTTTGACAGAGTCTTCTTTTTTAATGGAATCTTCATTAACGATGCTGGCCTGTGTAGCTGTACCATTATTATTGCAGGCGGTAAAATAAGTGGCGGCCAGCAGGATAAAAATAAATGCCGGCAGTGTAATTAATTTTTTCATGATTGCAGGTGTTGGTTTAGGGAGATGTATAATGGGCGTAAATATTAAGCTAATAAATGACAAATGCAATAGCATGGCCATCTTTCTTTTATGTGCTTTAGCGGTAATTGATTTATAGTGTCCCCTGTTTGAGTAACTCATAATTAAAGGGAAGGGCTTCGTTTATTGTTTTCCATAAAATTCATATTCAATACCAAAATAATTAAATAAAAATTATAGGATAACTTACATTAACCGCAAAGTCATACCCAGTAAGGGAAGTCTCTATTTTCTTTTTGCTCCCGAAGTAAATTCGGGACAGGCTTTGATGCAAAAAAGAGAAACAAAAAAAATCAAAGCTGCATAAAAAAAACTAAAAATTTGAATGCTTGTCTAAAATGAAATTAGCTCAAACAACAAAATGTAACCCAGTTTTTGTGCTACTTACGGGCTATTAGCAAAGCCAAACATTTGTAACATTAATTTCATTTCTTAATCCCGATAAAAATCGGGACTGGCTGACTATCATTCAAATTTTCTTAACCTGCCTACCGGCAGGCAGGCGCTTTTTTTATGAGGCCGTAAAGAGTATGCGGTTAATCTTTATTATCCTATAAAATTATTTTATAAGCGGAAGCTGTTCCTTCAAAAATGTTTTTAACCCCGTTACCTGTACGCCATGCTGTGCGGTGTAGGTTTCGCTTTGCGGCGTAATAATCCCTTTATATGCTGGCTTAAGGTCATCAATACAATGCAGGTACCCTTTTGATACAATGGGTGCGCTGCTCAGTTTTATTTCAATGCAGGCAACTGGTTTTATTCCTTTTACCAGTACGGCATCACATTCTGCCCCATCATGCGTGCGGTAATAATGCAGTTGCAGTTGCGGGTTTTTACAGGCCGCTATTTGCTCCAGTACATATCCTTCCCACGAAGCGCCGGCAACTGGGTGCGATAAAAGTTCATCGGTGCCGTTAATATTCAATAAAGCATGTAACAGGCCGGCATCCCTTACATATACCTTGGGTGATTTTACCAGCCGTTTTTTTGTATTGGTAAACCAGGGCTGCAGGCGTTTTACCATAAATCCTCCCTCAAGATAATCTACATAACGCAATACAGTGGGTGCTGTTACGCCAAGCGACCTTGCAAATGTTTCGGCATTCCATACATTGCCGCTTACATGTGCCAGCATTGTCCATAAGCGCTGCATAGTTACGCTGGAAATATTGACCCCAAATAAATTTTTAATATCCCTTTCTACATAACTGCGTATAAATGACTGCGTCCATTGCTGTGCAGCAGCATCTGTTTTTGCTAAAAGCGGTTCAGGAAAACCACCTCTGAACCAATGCCTGTTGAGGGAAATATTTGCGGGAAGTTCCATGGTTGTTACCAGTGGTAATTCGGTATAAGCAATGCGGCCTGCCAGTATTTCTGAAACACTTTTTACCAGCGCAGGCGATGCGGAGCCCAGTAAAATAAAACGCCCCGGTTTGCGGTATTCGTCAATAACCGGACGCAGTTCAGCAAATAATGCAGGCATTAACTGCACTTCATCTATTATTACACATTTACCCTGCTGGCTTTTCAGGTAGCTGTGGGCATCCATCAGCCGGTTACGGTCTGCAGGCTTTTCCATATCTAAGTAAATGGCTTTGCTCTTGAG
>JAYVZR010000058.1:0-6745 GCA_043783135.1 Ferruginibacter sp.
CCATTGGTTAAAAATGCAGCCTACGAATTTGGTACCACAAATTTTTTACCCGACAATGGTTTTATAAAAACAAAACCCAATACGTCAATGCAGTTTAGCTTTAAAGTATACCCGGGTTCGGCAATAGATATTGTGGCGCTTGCTATTGGAGAAGGCAAAAAAAAGAAAATTAAAACTGTAGACTATACCTTAAGTAAAGGAGAAGTAAAATTCAGCTATAAATTTGAAGAAGAAAATAGTTACCCTGTAACCATTTTAATAAATAACAAACCTCTACTGGGTTATTTTGTAGAGGTAGGTGATTAAACAATAATTATTTGATAATAGTTTTACAGCAATTCTTTTAACTTATTTTCCAACTCTTCCCCTTCAAGGTCTACCGCAATTAATTTGCCTGTTTTATCCAATAAAAAAGAAGTAGGTATTTGGTCTATCCCATATTTTTCTGCTGTTGGTGAATAAAAGCCTCCTATATCAATTACCTGCGTATAATTTATTTTATCCTGTGCAATTGCTTTTTGCCATTCCTTATTTTTTGTATCTATGGATACGCCAAATACTTCAAAACCCAGTGCCTTATATTTCTTGTACAATTTTATCACTGATGGTATTGATGCCCGGCAGGGACCACACCAGCTGGCCCAAAAATCCAGCAAAACAACTTTTCCCTTAAAGTCTGATAACTTAATAATATTACCTTTTACGCCAGGTAAAGAAATTTCCGGCGCCATCTTCCCTGGTGCAACCTGGCCCTTAACAATAAAACCAATAGCGATGAATGCTGCTGTTATGATGATACTTTTCATTTTAAAATTTTGAATTAATGAGATATAAATTTCAATTATTTTACTGATAATAAATGTTAAACATGCAAAGCGTAAATACAATAGCTATTTATTTTAATTTACAAAGGCCCACTGAATACCAAACCTGAATATAAAGCCCGGATAAATATAATGAGGTGCCGCAAAATTATAGTGGGTAAAACCGATACCATTTGCAAAACTTAACGTGTTTAAATTATCAACCCTTATATAGGATGTAAAAGACCTGATTCTAAAATGTATAAAAGCGCTTATATCCGGCCGGTTATGAATATTTACAGAATCCTGCGGAAAAAACTTGCCCATCACCGGTGAGTAATTATATTGTTTATAAGGTGAGTAATACCTTAGTTCTATACCGGTACTCAGGTTAAGGTTTTTAAAGAAAAGCCCTTCGTAAGCAAACCGGTTTCGTGTAAAAAGAAAAGGTACTTTTACCGGGGCAGCAGCATCAGTTTGCTGCAGGGTTGCTTCCATATACCAGTTCCATTTTTTTGATAACCTGATTCTTTTTGAAGCGCTTACCTGCAATAAATTAACCAATTTACTATACTGTGCGGTTTGGTAATAATTGGTGTAATAAATATAATTGGTTATAAGATAATTGGCAGCTGATAAACTGATAAACTGGTTATCTGCTGAAGCTTTTAAAGTGGTAATATTTTCTTTATTGTAACCGCCTTCATTACCCAAATTAAATGAAGAAAGGGGGTTGTAAATAAAGGAAGGGCTGCGGTTTACATTGCTGAAATACAAACTTACATTACCCCATTTTTTATTGAAGAATCTTGCGAGCGATGCAGTAGCACTGTAATCGCCGGCATTAAGGCCGGTTAAATAAAATTCACCATTGGCCAAAATATCCCATAGCCTGTTCCTGGTTTTGTTTCTATACTCACCATGCAAAACAATATTGTAATAAATTTTTGAGCCCGATGAAAAACTGCCTCTAATGTTTTCAAGCCTTGCCCCTGCCAGTAAATACTGAGATGCATTTTTAGTATCTGGAAACTGCAGTATTGAAAAATCATTGCTTATTATTTTCCATTTGTCCATTATTAATACACTGTCAAATCCTGACTTCGATTTAAGATTGCTGGCAATTGTTGTGTCGTACCAATTTTGATAGGTGATTGAATCTACAAAATTGTCCACGTACTTATAACTGTAATTATGATAGGTAAAACTGTATTGAAAACGGAGTTTGGAATAAAATAAATACTCTGTAGTTGAATCATTGATAGCAACAGAATCTTTTTTACCCAGGTCGTAAGACTGTCGTAAAAAAAAGGCAAAGTCCTTGTAAATATTACCGGTATTAACTGTTGTATTAAATGGATTAAAATTAGCATTGGGCGGTCCGCTTAAATTAGTGGGTATTGAAAAAAGTGGGTATTTTTTATCCGATAGATTACTGTCGTTTACCACCCCCCCGTTTTCCGAACTTTTGATTGTATTTCCCATCAAAATAAAAGATGCTGCATATCTTTTTCGCTTGCCCTGGTAACTGCTAAAAATACGGTAACTTTTATTATTGGCACTTTGTGCCGTCATATAACCCGGTGCACCGATAAGCTTAAACTCTAAACCAAAATTTATATTTGGTTTAGGGCTTTGGGTATGCAATATATTTATTGTTTGTTCTTTATTGGTGGCAAGCTGGTAACCAATCCGTGTATAAGGTTTGGTAGTTTTAAAAAAACGGGAGTTCTCTAAAGTAAAAAGGTAATTATCAAATCCATGAAAACCTGCATCCCAACCAGCTTTGGCAAATGGAGAAAATAACAAAGAGTATCCTGCAGTACCATTGTTTCCTAAATACTGTTCGTTTGAAGGAAGTGTAAAAAATTTATAAAAATCGTTGATATTGGTATCCATTTTTATACTCCTGATAGAATCAAGATACCTGTAACTGATAGTGATAGAATCTTTCAAATCGTCCCTATGCTCAAACCCTAACCCAAGGCTATCGTTTTTATTACCACCACCAGACCCTTGCCCCCCGCTTCTGCCCCTGTTAGTTATATTTTGCAGCGGGTTTTGCGCAAACAACAACTGTACACTAAGTAAGAGCAATAAAGAAAAAATTATTTTATACATTACTAAAAATTATTCGTCACCTGAGCCCACCAATTGAAATTACATCAGGGGTCTCCAGCTAATTAAAGGTTATCAATAAATTATAACCTGGCAATCATTTCTTTAAAAATAAAAGTCAATTTTGGTTCTGCTTCTTTAGCAGCGGCCAATACTTCTGCATGTGTAATTTTATTTTCTTCTTCACGTATACCCAAGTCGGTTATTACACTCATGCCAAATACAGCAAGCCCCAGGTGTACCGCAGCAATTACTTCCTGTACAGTACTCATCCCCACTGCATCGCCGCCAATAATATGCAGTAATTTATACTCTGCCCTTGTTTCAAAAGTTGGGCCGCTAACGCCGCAGTACACACCTTCTTTAAGGTCAATATTGTTTGCTGCTGCAATTGCTTTTGCTTTTGCAATTAAATTTTTGCTGTAAGGTCCGCTCATATCCGGAAAACGTGGTCCTAGTTCTTCTGCATTTTTTCCTAATAAGGGGTTTACTGTAAAAAGGCTGATATGGTCTTTAATTACCATCAGGTCGCCTACCTTAAAACCCGCGTTCATTCCGCCGGCAGCATTGCTGATAAGTATTGTATGAATACCCAAAAATTTCATTACCCTTATCGGAAACACTACTTCTTCCGGCGTATACCCTTCATAGTAATGAAAGCGGCCGGCCATGGCTACTACTTTTTTACCACCCAGTTCACCAAATATTAATTTACCATGATGGCCCTCTACAGTACTTACCGGAAAGTGTGGAATATCATCATAATCAATTTCAATTTCAACCTTCATTTCTGCAGTAAAACCGCCCAACCCGCTACCTAACACAATTCCTACAGAAGGTGCCGTGTTATATTTTTTCTGAATGTATGCAACCGATTCTTTAATTTTTGTGATCATTGTATATTGATTATTGCCGATAAATGCTGAACAGTAAAAGTTATTTACTGAAGGTTTTGTTTTATCTGTAAATATAATTTTACAAAGAAAGGAAACTAAAAGCAAGGATGAATTAAAAAAATGGTAAAACATCCTTCGCAAGGACAGGACAGCCTGTAAATAACATTTTATTGTATCAACGTTTTTATTTTACTGAAAAAAGAATAAGATGAGCGAACTGATAAGTTCCACCGCCTAGGCAGCCCGGCAGGCAAATAAAATATCATACAGATTTACTGTTCCCTTCTTATCTTCGCAAAAAACTTTTTATACCATGAATCTTCACGAATACCAGGCCAAAGAGCTCCTGAAAAAATACAATGTTCCGGTGCAGGAAGGCATTGCCTGCAATACCCCTGCAGAAGCTGAAGAAGCTTACCGCCAGATCCATACTTTTTATGACAGCAAATTTGCTGTAGTAAAAGCTCAGATACATGCTGGTGGCCGTGGTAAAGGCACCATAAAAGGTAAAGACCAGCGGGGCGTAGCTGTTGGTAAAAATGCAGAAGCCATAAAAGAAATTGCTCAAAATTTAATAGGCGGTACTTTGGTCACCATACAGACAGGCCCTGCCGGTAAAGTGGTAAACAAAGTTTTGGTAGCACAGGATGTTTATTATGATGGGCTGAATCCGGTAAAAGAATTTTACCTGTCAATTTTAATGGACAGGGCAAAGGGCCAAAATGTTATTATGTACAGCACCGAAGGTGGTATGAACATTGAAGATGTAGCACACAGTACCCCAGAAAAAATATTTAAAGAATGGGTACATCCCGGAGGATTGTTACAGGCTTTTCAGGCTCGTAAAATTGCTTTTAACCTTGGCCTTAGCGGTACCGCATTTAAAAACTGTGTAAAATTTGTAACCAATTTATACAGCGCCTATGTTGGGCTTGATTGCAGCATGCTGGAAATTAACCCGCTTTTTAAAGCCAGCGACGAAAAGATTATTGCAGTAGATTGTAAAATGGATGTAGATGATAATTCTTTAATGCGCCATGCAGATATTGCAGGTTTAAGAGATGTAAGTGAAGAAGACCCTACTGAAGTAGAAGCAGGGAAATTTAATTTAAATTTTGTAAAATTAGACGGCAATGTAGGATGCATGGTAAATGGTGCCGGCCTTGCAATGGCAACCATGGATATGATAAAATTAAGCGGCGGCGAACCTGCTAATTTTTTGGATGTTGGCGGGACTGCCAATGCACAAACTGTAGAAGCTGGCTTCCGTATTATTTTAAAAGACCCTAAAGTAAAAGCTATCCTCATCAATATTTTTGGTGGTATTGTACGTTGCGATCGTGTAGCCCAAGGCGTTATTGATGCTTATCAGTCTATTGGCAATATTGAGATACCTATTATTGTTCGCTTACAGGGTACCAATGCAGATGTTGCTAAAAAACTAATTGACGAAAGCGGATTGAAAGTGCAGAGTGCTATTTTATTAAGCGAAGCAGCGGCTTTGGTGAACAAGGCAGTAGCATAAACCAATATCGGATTTCGGATGGGTGATTTAGGATATTCTCCAATATGTCGTCCATACATTTATTAAGTAGTTTTTTCAGGATAAATTTTATAAAAAAAATTGATTTCGGCTTGATCTTACGAAAATGAATCTTTACTTATTTCTTTTCTAAAGTTTTAATTATTGTCTGTACAATAAAACAACTGTCATTTAATTTATTTTCTTCCTTGTACTTTTTACATCGGTAGCAGTTACGGCAGGTTTTTTATTGCCGAAACTATTACGCACGTAGGTAAGTACATCTGCCACCTGTTTATCTGTAAGGAAATTAAACGAAGCCATTATATTGGTATAGGTTTCTCCATTAATTTCCTGCTGGCTGATCCCTTTAAGTACAACAGCAACCAGTTTACTTTTATCTCCATTTATATAGTTGGTTTTAATCAATGGAGGGTTCATGTTTTCTACACCTCCCCCATCTTCCATATGGCAGGATAAACAATACTGGGTATACACCAATTTACCTGCAGCTATGGAAGTTTTAATGGATGGTTGTTGTACTTTGCTGGGTTGTTTTTTTTGCCCCACCGCAGTTATTACTGATAAAAAAACAGCTGCCAGCATCAATACAATATTTTTACTCATGCTTCTTATTGGTTGTAAGTTATTTTATAGATACATCCTTTTGAATCATCCGTTATATAAAGCGATCCATCGGGGCTCTGAGCAAGACCGCATGGCCGGTGATCGGCCCGGCCAGAAGCTGTTTTTTGAGGTGAGCCTGAAAAATTATCTGCAAACACTTCCCAATTACCAAAAGGTTTTCCATCTTTAAAGGGTTGAAAAACTACAAAATAACCTGCCTGCGGTTCGGGAGCCCTGTTCCATGATCCATGAAAAGCTATAACCGCACCGTTTTTATACTTTGCAGGAAATTGATTGCCGGTATAAAAAAGCAATCCGTTGGGTGCCATGTGTGCAGGATATGCGGCGGCGGGTTCAAGATATTTGCTATCGGCTTCTTTTTTTCCATCACCACCATATTCCGGTGCCAATATTTTTTTATGCTGTTCATAATCGTAGTACAGGTAAGGCCATCCGGCATTGTCATCTTTTTTTAAAGCATACATGCATTCGGCCGGATTAAGTGCCGACTGCTGTACCGTGTACAAATCAGGAAAAATATCATGCAACTGGTCGCGACCATGCTGCATAACAAAAAGCTGGTTGTTTTGCTGGTTCCAGTCCAGGCCCACCACGTTTCTTAAACCTGTAGCATAGCGTATTCCATCATTGTATCCCTGGTTTAACTTATTTGCTTTAAACATCCAAATACCGCCTGCAGAATCCAATACAGGGCATCCTGGAATTCCCATAGAACCTTTCTGCCTGTCTTTTTCCTGACATGAATTTAAATAAGCGCC
>JAYVZR010000059.1:0-6745 GCA_043783135.1 Ferruginibacter sp.
AATCTAAGGGTACTATCAATGAATAAACAATGGGACAAAGTGGTGGCGTTGATTAAAAAAGCAGCGTAGCTGCCATACGACAATTTTAAATGCACCCTCCTGCATTTCAAGATCCTGCATCAACCTTTCAGCCTTATCTTTGCGCAAAATGTATACATGGATAAAAAAGCAATTGAATCACTGGTAATAATGACAGAACTGGTGCTCCCCAACGATACAAATACCTTTGGTAACTTAATGGGTGGACGATTAATGTACTGGATGGATATCGCTTCTGCGCTTTCTGCAATGAAACATTGCGGCGCTCCTGTAGTAACTGCTTCTGTTGATAATATCTCTTTTGAAAATCCTATCAAGCTAGGCAATGTAGTACATATTGAAGCCAAAGTAACAAGGGCGTTTAAAACCAGTATGGAAGTGCATTTAAAAGTATGGGGAGAGGATGCCATACACCAGTCTAAATATAAAAGTAATGAAGCTTATTTTACTTTTGTTGCCCTTGACCCTGATAGAAATCCAAAACCTGTAGCTCAATTAATTGCTGAAACACCAGAAGAAACAAAATTGTTTGATGGTGCTTTGAGACGCAGACAGCTAAGGTTGGTATTGGGTGGAAAAATGAAAGCTGAAGATGCAGGTGAATTAAAAGCTTTATTTACAAAATAAATTAATCGGGCGTATAATTAAGGGGTAGCATATTTGCTGCTTTTTCGTATATCCAATAGCCGGCATATTGCAGGTCCATAGGGTTGTTGACAATACCTGCATTATTAAGACTAATATTGAAGGAAGTAGAAATAACATAAAAACGAAAGCCTACAGGCAGACTTCCCTGCAGAAAAATAATTCTATTCAAATAGTTTTTAGAGGACGGATTCTTTCCATATTGTACCATTAGTTTACCAGGAATATTTACTATATAGTTATTATTATCCGTACTGTCTTTTGTAATAACCTGGTTGGCATTTACTTCAACAGCCGCATCCATTTCCTGCTGCATTTTGGGTTGTCTGCTCATATTCTTATCGCCATTATTACTGCTATCAGTTGCTAAATGGATTGGTTTTATCATATAAATTTGATACCCTTCTTTTTTGAGATTGTTAGCAATAAGAGACTTGTAAAAATGTGTAGTACTTCCATAATAAGTTTGTTTACGATTTTTAATCCACCTGTTCTTATTACCCATTTCTTCAAAACGGGTATATCCAAAATATGAGGTGCGGCCGCTTTGCTCATCATAAAAAAATTCAACCAGTTCAAAACTAATTGTGTACCCTAGCATTTTATTAACAATCACCAGGGGAGTATCACTGTATGCTCTAAAAACATTTTTTCCATCTCCCTTGGTAAAATAAATATCTTTTTTGTTTTTAATACTACTTCGGGATGCTTCTTCAGTAATGCCCAAAAATTCTCTTTCAAAAATAGCCAGGTATTTTTTCCTTACCTGGTCAGTTAAAATCAACACTTCTTTTAGCTGCTCTTCTTTTTGAGTAAGCTTAAACACGAGGGCTTTATTTTGAATGGTTGCTGCTTCCGGTTTATATATCAACAACTGATACCCAACACTGGAAATAATTAGTTCTGCATTATCGATGTCCGGCAAGGATAAAGAAAACTGCCCTTCTGCATTTGTACTGGTACCAATAGATGTATTGTTAAAATAAACACTTGCTCCTGCTAAAGGCAATCCAGTAGCTTCGCTAACAACTCTTCCCTGAACGACTATCTGTGTAATACCATTAAATGGTAAAAAAAACAGAGTAATCAATAGTATTGTATTTATCCTGGCTAAAGAAAAAGTCATATAAATATAGGGTTCGTTTCTGATAATATTTTTGAACTTATTGTTTAACATTTTAATGCGATATAGCTGGCGGTTTTAATTGGCGCTATTCCGGCTGATAATCATAGGGCAAAGCATTTGCCATTCTTTCATAATTCCAAAACCCATCAAATGAAATATTTGTATTATCAACAGGCATACCAAAACTGGTAAGTTCTATTGGCGAATTTCAAAATCAATATATACTTCCACACCTTTATCCAGGTCACCAGATAAGTAAGGTACTACCTGGGTGAGGTATGATTTTGTGCCAGGGTTTTTATTGTATTGAACCAGCAATCGTCCATTAATTCCTATAGAAAAATTGTTACTGCTATCTATCATTAATATTTGTTGTGCTATTATTGGCCTGGCATTTTCTTTACTGTAAATTATATTATTACTACTATCAGCAGGGGCTGCTACGGGATTTATTAAAAATGTTTTGAAGCCCTGCTGGTATAATTGATTGGCAATAAGGCTTCGGTAAAAATGCTGCATGCTGCCATAGTAACACTTATTACGGGAACGCTGATATTTTTTATCTTCACCCAGTTTTTCGTACCGGCAATAACCGGTAAAAAATGCCTGGGTTGTTATTTCGTTATAAAAAAATTCTACCAGGTTATAACTCATTTTGTAGCCAAGCAGGTTATTTATTATTACAATGGGGGTATCTGAATAAACCCTGAAACAATTATTGACGGTATCGTCAATAAAATAAATATCCTTTTCATTACTAATAGAACTCTTTGCTGCTTCCTCTGTAATACCAACAAAATTTAAATAAAAAATATTTTGATAAACTGCTTTTAATTTCAAAGGCAGGTCTTCCTTTACTGCTTTTATTATCTCCTTAGGACGTAATTTAAAAATAAATTTTTTAACCGCCAGTTGAGCCGCAGTTGGCTTAAACACAATTAATTGATAACCGTAGCAAAAAATAACAAGCTCTGTATTTAAAGAATTAATGTTGTCAAATTTAAATTCGCCTTGCTGGTTTGTTTGGGTGGCAATCGTTGTATTATTAAAATATACTGAAGCATTTTGTATGGGACTGTTATCATTTTCATTGATAACCTTACCGGTAAAACTTATTTGAGCACAAGTTTGATTTAAAAAAAAGAAGATCAATAAAGTGCAGCAGCAATGGCATTTAAGGTACAAAGTGGCCATAGTTTATTTATCAATTGAACTCAATAAATGATGTTTGCCTTTTAGCATAAATTTTTTACTTTGTTCAATGGCATCCATTATTTTTTCCAGGATGTTTTCACAGGTATCATTATAATCAATATCCAGTGGTTCTTTAAATGTAACTGAAAGCAGGGAGCCCCGCTTTTTTAATTTTAATCCTTTTTTATTAAAGGCCCGCCAATAGCCATTAATCACTACCGGAATTACAATAGGCCGATGCTGCTTTATAATAAATGCTGTGCCTTTGCGCCCGGGTGCAAATGGTTTAGTGGTACCTTGCGGAAAAGTAATGACCCAATTATTTTTCAATGCCCTTTCAATTTTTCTTGTATCGGCCGGGTCAAGGCTCCGTCTCACTTCCGTACCCTCCGCCCTCCAGGTACGCTTTACCGTAATGGCGCCACCTAAACTTAGTAGTTTGCTCAGCCAGTTACTTTTCATTGTTTCTTCAGCGGCTACATATTTTATCCTGGTAAATGGCCATAGTAAATAAAAAGGTATGCCCAGTTTGTATTTTTTACGCCAGCTAACCGCACAAAAAATATGTATAAAGGTTATTACATCCGCAAAATAAGTCTGATGGTTACTTACAAAAAGCACATTTCTTTTAGGAAGTGTATGCAGGTTTTCCATACCATTAACCTGTAGTTTATTAAAGATATTTATACCCGGGTATGAGGCTGCACCAACAATGGCATACACTAATCCCTTCACTAATCGGGTTTCTTTCAGTCTGGCAAAAAAAGTTGACATGTAATTAATTTAGCAGTGCCGTTATGCAATATACACATTAATCAATTTTTAAATTACGGAACCTGTTTTTTGTGGGGAGTTTTAGCACAATTATTTTGTTGATATCTTTACCCTTATGCAATTTAACACAGTAATATTTGATATGGATGGCTTACTGATAAATTCAGAGCCTTTGTGGGACGAAGCCGCCACTGAAATTTTTCAACAATATAATTTTCAACTTACCAAGGCGCAGTATGCCACTACTACGGGTATGCGCACAAAAGAGTTTGTTGGGTGGTGGTTTAGTTATTATAAAATTGACGCCCGGCATAATACTGCTGCAGAAACTGCTATATTGAAAAAGGTCGTAGAAAAGGTAGCTGCCAAAGGCAACGCAATGCCCGGTGTAGAGCATATTTTTAATTTCTTTATTGAAAGAAATTTTAAGATTGGCCTGGCCACTTCCTCAGGTAAACCGTTAATTGATGTGGTGGTAGATAAACTGGGTATCCGTAATTATTTACAGTCTATTGAATCTGCAGCTGACCTGCCTTATGGCAAACCTCATCCACAGGTATACTTAAATTGTGCCGAAGCACTTAACAGCCACCCAACGGAATGTATATGTTTTGAAGATTCTTTTAATGGCCTGATTGCAGCAAAAGCCGCCCGTATGAAATGTGTGGTAGTTCCGGCTGCTCATGATAGTAAAAATGAAAAGTTCAATGCCGCAGATTTAAAAATTTCTTCTTTGGTAAATTTTAATTCTCTGCTGATGCAGATATTATAAAAATTTTATCTGAGATATGGGTTATGAAAAAACAGCGCTTAAAAAATAATTTAAGTATTTGTGGTAGTTTATACAAATACTATAAAAGCAGTAACTGCCCTGTTTACCCTATTTGCGAAAAAGGACGTAAACTACAAAACAGTTTTCCCACCTTAGTTGCAGAGACAGCTTATAATAGCCCTTCAATATATTGAGGATGTGTTAAAACTTTGGGCATTCCAAATTTCGTCTTTCCTTTCCAGTTAGCTTATCCCTGGAATATCCAGATTGCTGTTCAGATTTTCCCCCGGGCCGGATGGTGAATGCCAGGTAAAACCCTCCAGTTTGTGACTTGTTACTTGAAAATAAAGTACTGAGGTTATGGATACCAAATAAAACCGGGCCAGCCTTAAATGCCCCGCCAACCCATACCTGGCCCTTTGTATTTAAAAGAATGGGGAAATAAGCCCCAAATGATTTTGTTTCCCACCTTGGTGTAATTGCAAGCAAATTCATATCTCTCATGTAAAGCAATTTTTTGGGTACTAATGAAAGTAGCGGTATAGTTATTTCGGCATTTAGAAAAAAATTATTTACAAGATGCTGATCTATATTTATAACTAAGCGGGTGGGTTGATATATGTAAAAATCACCTACCTCTTGAGTAAAAGTTTGGGATATACTTGCAAGGCTGTCATTAAAATTCTTAAGGGATGTAATATTCGAAAATTTATTTTCAAGTACCGAATCGGTAGTGCCCGGTAACCATGTTGTTGCATAAGTGCTATACCTCCCTTGGGTATATTTATTTTTTCCTATGTCCATAATCGACATACCTATTTTTGTTTGATACAAATTATTGCTGTATTCTTTATCATCATCGTTTGATGCAATGATAAATTCCAGCCCCAGATCGGCACTGATACTGGAACGTGTTGTACGATAAAAATTCTTCCAGTTTGAAGTAGTGGATGCATTACTATCGATATCATCAAAATTTGAAGAATACCCATATTGCAAACTGCCTGTAGTAAGTAAATAACTATTAGCTGTAGAAGTGTAACTTAATTGCTGTGCATTTGCATAGCCATACGCCAATGCCCGGTTTACTTTTAAAGTGATGCCTGCATTCAGTATTCTTATTCCATCATCAATAATAGTGTGTGCATAGGTACCATATAATTCTGCCCATGTACTGCCAATAGATTGTCCGGATAAGGGTACATGGGTTAGGTTAATTTTCACATAATCAGTAACGCTACGGGTGGTATCTTGCCAGTTAGATTCACTGGTATTTGTGTATATATAATTTCGGATATTGGCACCAAAAGCAATGGCTGATTTTTCATTAAGGGCTATTCTTGTATTCAATAAACGAATATCCCCGTTGGCAAATACCCACCTTTTCATATCGCCATTTTGAGCAGTAATTGTTGCATTTTTTGGAGAAGAAAGAAACGAATAATTTTCTATTGTAAAAGCATTGGTAGTTTGTTTTGCCTGAACTGCAAAAACTGTAATATCCCATGCATAAGGAACATTTATAATAAACGCAGGGTTACTGCCGGGTGCCAAACTACCTGCATAAGGCGATCCATTGATGGCCTGGTAATTTTGCGCCGCCATTAAATTATAAAACAGTAAAAAAGGAATAAGAAGGTACTTTTTAAAAGACTGCATATTTTACAAACTTTCCACAAATGATGGAGACTTAATGAGTGAAAAGATACGATAATGTTAACTATTGACTGCTAATGCCAGTACAGCTTTTGTTCGTAAGTGATTTTTGGTTGCAATATCTGATTATAATTTCTTTGAGAAATAGTTAAAATCGATTCAATAAAAGCTGCCTATTGGTATGCCTTTAAACCGAGCGTGGCAACGATGAAGCCATGAAAAATAACTGCTGGTAACCAAAAAAATAAAAAATGCCATTTTAGTTGCAAAAAAAAACGCTGAAACCCTATAAAAAGCTGCTGTTCCTGCACTTTATTGCCTATATTTTATTACCTTTGCCCTCCCGTTAAAAAACCGGGGATTATATTATGTCATTTAACATTATTAAACAATTAAACGCAGATGCACAGGAAGGAGCGGCTACCAATGATGTAGCTGAAACTGCTGCGGTAACAAATGTGCCTGCGGAACGTTCCGATGCAACCGGAATGGAAGTACCTGCTACAGAATCTGTAGTAGCCAAAGCGCCAGTTGAAGAA
>JAYVZR010000060.1:0-17081 GCA_043783135.1 Ferruginibacter sp.
GATTTAAGAGGTGAAGGAAAGAGTCCGGCAGTATTTATTTGCGAAACATTGCTGGGTGTAGGTGGGCAAATTCCTTTGCCGCCAAATTATTTAAAAGAAGTGTATCAGCATGTAAGGGCAGCAGGCGGCGTTTGCATTGCAGATGAAGTGCAGGTTGGTTTTGGAAGGGTAGGAGACAGCTTTTGGGGCTTTGAATTACAGGATGTGGTGCCAGATATTGTTGTAATAGGAAAGCCGATTGGCAACGGGCATCCACTGGCGGCAGTTGTGGTTACCAATGAAATTGCAGATGCTTTTAATAATGGTATGGAATACTTCAACACTTTTGGTGGCAACCCCGTTTCAATGGCAACAGGATTAGCAGTGCTGGACGTAATACAACAAGAGGAAATGCAGCAACATGCATTAGAAGTAGGCAATTATTTAATGGACGGATTAAAACAATTGATGAACAAGCATCCCATCATAAGCGATGTTCGTGGATATGGTTTATTTATTGGTGCTGAAATGGTAAAAGACAGGATAACCCTGGAACCCGCAGTTGCTGAAATTGATTTATTGGTAGAGATGATAAAAGAGAAAGGTTATTTGCTTAGTACCGATGGGCCATTGCACAATGTTTTAAAAATAAAGCCACCCATGCCATTCAACAAACAGAATGCTGATGAACTGATACAATATTTAGATGAGGCATTAAGCCAATTTTAAAAACTATACCTCCAGCAGAAAGAATTATTTATTTTTCTTATTAATAAAAATAGTAAAAATAAAAATACCAGTTACAGCAGCAAGCCCAATTAATATGTAAATAAATAAATGACTGGATTTTTTTTGAGGAATTTCTGTTATTGTTATTAATTGGTTGATTGCAACATTATAGATTGTTTGCTTGTTTCCTCCTGTCCAGTAAATAGTAATCTTATCTATTTTGGTAGCATTGGCTAACCCAAAATGAGCTATTACTGAACTTTGCGAAAGATGGCTGGAAGCTCCTCCATCAATTTCACGAATCATTTTTTTTCCTCCTGCTTCAACTTCAACTTTTGAGCCTATACCATGACTTTCTGCATCTATACCTTTTAATGCAATTTTTATCCAATTACCAGAGGTTGAATCGTTACGGAAAAGTTTGGTAACGGAAGGTACAGGATAATCTGGCAGAACAGGTTCCTGGTTTACCACCAGTAAATCAAGATCACCATCGTTATCATAATCAAACACTACGGAACCACGGCCTATCCCATAATCAGCGAGGCCAACAGCACGGGCATGTTCTTCAAATCTGCCGCCAAGATTCTCAAAATAAAAATTAGCCATTGGAACACAATTTGGGTTTAGATCACCATTGGCAACAAATAAATCTACGTCTCCATCGTTATCAAAATCGGCGAAATTTGCACCCCAGCTAATGGCAAAAAATTGCATTCCCAATTCCTGAGCTTTATTTACAAATGGCTTACCCGGTCCCTGATTAACCATAAAAAAATTGAATTTTATATTGGTCATGTAATAGTCCATCAACCCATCATTATTATAATCACCTACTGCCGTTCCCATCGAGTTAATCTTTAGGTCCATCCCTTTTTCTTTCGCAACATTTGTAAAACTTTCTCTTGGGTAATTATTTTCTAACAACATATCAGGGGTGCGTTTATAACCAAAATCATGGTTTATAAACAAGTCCTGGTCTCCATCATTATCATAATCTGTAAAAATTCCGCCAAAGCCAAAGCCACGGAAATCCAGTCCATAATCATCATAAACGTCGCGAAATTTTTTCCCATGCTCATTGAGTAATAAATTTCCTTTTGCTATCTGGTTAGCTTCAACAACAGTATTGTCGTTGATAACGCTGAGCTTTCCTTTATATTCATTGAAATAATTTCCAACATACAAATCCGGCCATCCATCGGCGTTAAAATCTCCAAAACTTGCGGAAGTACTGAAGGTAAAGAGCTGATCGAGGCCATACTCTTTAGTGGCATCGCGGAAAGTACCATTTCCATTGTTAAGAAACAGCAGGTTGATTGCTCTTGGAATGATTTCTTTTTTGTCTCTACGAGTAATGGTTGTTACAAACAAATCAACAAATCCATCACGGTTTACGTCTGCACCTGTTACACCCTGAGTTACAAAATTCTTAGTTACTGTCAAGCCCGATTTTTCAAAAACATTGGTGAACGTTCCATCACCATTATTTTTGTACAACACATCGTCATTCATTCCCCCGGTAATATATACATCTTCGTAGCCATCGTTATTAAAATCAATCACACAGGCGCCGCCGCCAAACATTCCTTCGTACACTTTGAATACATGTTTGATTCCTGACTGAGCAGTTACATCGGTAAAGCGGGTTTGACAAAGGCTTTTAACGGTGAACAGAATGATAAAAACTAATAGGATTGGCGAGCGGTTGAGCATTTCATTAATATGTTTATGGTGTTATTTTTTCCAGTGTAACCGGTCAATATTATTGGCAATTTCTTTTCCTTTTTCCAATCCCTTTTGATTGTCTTGCGGAATATGTATGCCTCCGTAAAAGCGGGAGTTAGCGGTTTCTTCAGCGGCTTGCCAAAACGATGTATAATGGCGGGCTTTAAAATCTGCATTTCTAATTTCATCCCTTGGGCGGCCCACATGCGCACTATCAGAAAAAGAAAAATTATCTCCATATAAATCTGCCAGCACAGTAGCTGCGGCCGCTGCTTGTATAGCATGCCCGGAAGGAAACGCAGGAAAAGGCGGATCTGGCCAAAAAGATTCCCATTGTTGATCCATATGTTCAGTAACATAAGTATTTGCCCGTTCCGAAAAAAACTGGTATTTCCATTTCCAGCAATCTACATATGCATCTGATACAGCCATCCCTACACGGGCAAAGGTTTCAGCGCACTTTATTAAACCAGGTTTAGTTTGCCGGATAGCTATAATAGCAAAATAATAAGAATGGCCCGGTGGAGTAAAAGTTACGTCCGGGTCATCACTCCACCAAATGGCAATTTCTTTCTCCTCCTGACTTAATGTTTTTCTTTTATCATACACCAGTTTAAATTGATTGTAGTAAGCAGATCCTGGAACAGTATCAAATGGTATAAACGCCGGGGCAACAACAACCGAATCAGCTGCTAAAAAAGTCCGGTTGTTTCCCCAATGCGGTTGAAGCGGATAATGACTAAAAGATTGTGCATACAACGCAGGTTTCCAGCCTCCCGGCCTGTTGGGGAAAATTAATTTTTTATCAAAGTTGGCCAGGTATCCCCGGTGCCCGCCATCAGTTTTTGACCATTCAAAAATCAGTTGTGCAATTTTTTTACCATATAAAACAGACCTGTTTATAACCGCTTCATTGGGTGTTTTTGTTTTTAGAACAGTTTCAAAATCCTGTTCAAGAGAGTCAATTTTATTTTTGTTTATATCAGAAGTCTGGATGTAAATATTACGAAGAATTTCTGCCTGCCCTGCATTTAAAACCATTGGCCAATTATAGGTAACGCCCTTTTCTGGTAATGGCAAACTACCTAATCCATTTAACTGCGGAGCCACAGATTGATATTCCGAAGAACCATTTACTACAGATTCATACATAGTGAGTCCGATATAGCCAAAACACCGGGAGGCAAAAGTAGGGGTATTGGCAGATGTATTTTTGGTAATATAATTTGTCATGTCTGCCCACGCAGTAGCAATTTCATAATCCTCCGGCAGTATTTTACCCGGCTGCTTACACGACGAAATTATCCATACAATTGTAAGGCTGATTATAAAAAACTTTTTCCAAAATTTTTCCTGTATCATTTTTTTTGATTAGATAAAATATAAGCAATTACATTTTTACCATTGATGCCAAAATAAATTTGCTTATTTATTTGAACACAGCTTCGTACATCGCCCCAAATATTAAAACCCGATTCGTTTTGTTTAATGTATTTAAAATTTCCTTTTCCATCTCCTTCCAGTAATACGCCATAATTAGCATCAAATTTCCCCAGCCTTATCTTTGTATGGCTGTTATTGCCACAAAGTAGCAAATCTGTTTTTCCATCATTGTTAAAATCAATTTGATTAATGGTATAAACAGGAGAGTACTGCGCCTCAATAGGTAATTCACCCATCTTAAATTTTCCGGATGGGCTATTAATAAAACAAGTAGTACTCATTTGACCGGCTGAAAGATGACCGGCATCTTTCAATTCGTTATTTTGAAAAAGGTCATCCATTGTTACATCAGCGTAACTTTTAAAAGTAAAAAAGCGTTTACGCATAAACGGTAGCTGAGCCACCAGCTCATCCTTTGTGATGTATGGATATCTTTTATCCTGGATATAAAAACTAAATAATGGATCAACAGAACCATTGTGATCAAAGTCGCTGTAATACATTTCCAGCGGCTCTTTTTCAGAAGCTTTGAATTGTGTATTCAACCCCATATTTCCTATAATAAGATCGGGCCGTTGATCTGAATTAAAATCACCCACTGTAATGGTATTCCACCATCCTGAATATGGTTTGTCAAAAAACCGGCTCGTGGAATTTATCAGCTTTCCATTTTGCTGGCTAAAAACCGTTACCGGCATCCATTCTCCTACTATTACAAGTTCATTTTTTTTATCAAGATCAAGGTCGGCCCATACTGCATCAGTTACCATTCCCAATGTAGAAAGCTCTGGGCATATTTTTTCAGTTTGATCTGAAAAGTTTCCCTTACCATCATTTATCAAAATATAACTTTTGGGTGTTTCGGGGTAACGGCCCGGAATAACTCTTCCACCAACAAAAATATCCGGAACACCATCACCATTTATATCCTGAATCTTTACACAGGATTTACTACCCCTAATGTCCGGGAGCCCTTTGCTTTTTATAAAACTATTATTACCATCATTAAGGTAAAGACGGTCTTGCAGCAACGAATCTGTTGCAGTAAGATTATCGTACCCGCCGCTTGCAATATAAATATCCGGATGACCATCTCCGTTAGCATCAAACACTGCTATTGCTGCATCTTTATAGCCTTTATCCTGGTCAAATGCAGGGATTTTTTTTAATACCAGAGCGCCGTTTTTTTGTTGCATAAATATACGGGTGGCTTCGCCGGCAGAGCCTCCGATAATTAAATCCTCCAGGCCATCCTTGTTCAAATCATATTTAGTCATACAAGGGTCACTAAAGGAGAACTGGCTGATCAATAACAGTTGCCTGTTAAAGTCATTGATACTTGTATCGTGGTTGTTGCATTTTATATTGGTTGAAGTTTCAGTAAACCATTTTACATTCTGCTTAACAGGCGAGGTTTTATCCAAAGCATCTTTTTCGGAAATGCTTAGCAGTTGGTTAGCTTTTATATTATAAAGCTTTTGTACTTTACTGCTGTTCCAGGTAATTATAAGAGAGTCTATTTTTTCTGCATTGCCTAAGCCAAAATGAAGTGTGAAAGAAACATTAGAGAGATAGCCCCTTGCAGGGTTTTGCTCCAGTGTTTGTATTTGCCCATTGCTAAAAAGTTTGAGCTTTGCACCCAGGCCCTGCGTATTTCCACCTTCGCCAATAAGGTGTACCTGAAGAAAATGATTGGTGTTTAGTTTTTGTGATTCATTTTGATAAATAAATGCCGGTTGATTTATGTTATTTACAACAAGATCAAGATCTCCATCATTGTCCAGGTCTGCGTAGATGGCACCGTTGCTATTGGAAGGCCGGTTGATACCCCAATCTATATTATTGTTTTGAAACCATTTGCCTTGTTTATTTTGAAAGATATAATTTGTAACATTTGATGATGGCATTTCTTTTATAATTTGCATAACATCCTCACGCTGCAGCCTTCCTTTTTCTTTTACATAATCATTCATATAATTAATGAAGTCCAGGTTTGTATAATCACTTTTGTATCCATTGGTAATATATAAATCTTTCCAGCCATCATTATCATAATCTGCAAACAATGCGCTCCAGCTCCAGTCGGTATTAGATATACCTGCTATCTGTCCAATCTCGCTGAAAGTACCATTGCCATTATTTAACTGCAGCATGTTGCGCATGTATTGATAATAAAATCCACTGCGTACATTCTCATTAAACTTATCGTAGTTGTCGGGTGTAAGTAAAAGCTTTTGCCGGTGGTTATCTTCTGGCAACATATCAAGAGTAAAAATATCAGGAAGGCCATCATTATTTACATCAGCTACATCATTACCCATAGAAAATTGGCTGGTATGTCCAATGCTGGTTTTTAATTGATTTGTAAAGGTTCCGTTTTTATTATTGATGTAAAAACAATCGGGAACTGAATAATCATTCGATACATAAAAATCGGGCCAGCCATCTCCATTAAAATCAGCAATGCCAAGCCCCAGGCCATAACTTAATTCAGAACCATTGATACCTGAAGCGATGGTTACATCTTCAAATTTGCCATTGGTTTGTTTGTATAACCGAAGCCCTTTATCAGGATTGTCCTGTTTAAACAATTGTGCAGTACCTGCCTCATTCAATAAAGGTAAATTTTTAGGGTTGTGATTAAGCAGCAACATATCAAGGTCGCCATCTTTATCGTAGTCAAAGAAGTAAGACTGATTACTGAAACCGGTGCTGGCTAATCCATACGCTGCAGCCTTTTCTTCAAATACCGGATTGCCCTGGCTATCATTTCCGGTATTGATAAAAAGTTGATTGGCCCTTTTTTCAGGAGGCAGAGCACCTGAATAACACAGGTATATATCTAGTTTGCCATCTCCGTTTATATCAACTGCGTTCACCCCCGTTTTCCATGGACCCGGCCTTCCGCCTGCACCGGAAATTGCTGTAATATCCTGGAATTGCATGTTTCCTTTATTAAGGTACAATTTATTATCTCCCATATTGGAAGTAAAATAAAGATCAATCTTTCCATCGTTATTAAAATCACCGGAAGCTACACCACCACCGTTATAAAAATATTCGTACATCAATATATTGGTATTCAAACCTTCGGTAAGGGTATTTTGAAAATTAATATTGGTTTGCTCCGGAGTTAGTAAAGTAAAGAGGTGATTACCTGTTGCTACTTTCTGTTCTGCTTTTTGTTCCTGTTCATGGCAGCTATAAAACAAAAAACTGCCTAACAGTATTGCGATAAAAAATATTCTGTTTATGTTCATTTGAGATAGGTCAAAAGTAAAAAATCTATTCCTGAAAGGAATAGATTTTTTACTTGATGTGAAGGTTTTTATTTTTCGTTTAAAAACCAGGATTATTTACCAGTTTATTATTTGTATTCACCTCGTCCCTGCTAATAGCACGGTAGTACATTTTATCATCCCATACCCTTGTTTCATTTTCTGTGTTATCAACCACTGTGTAGGTATAATCATACACTGAAGTATCATGACGGTAAGGTACCAGCGGGCTTTTGCCTGACTTTAATTTAGCGGTTACTTTAATCACCTTAATACCACGCCCAACTGTTGTAGCGGGAATCATCCACCTGCGGGCATCATAATAGCGGTGTTCTTCATAGGCCAGTTCAATTCTTCTTTCATTACGGTACTGGTCTTTTAAAGCTGACCCCGAAGCTGTAATAGCAGGCATACCGGCACGGAATCTTATTTTGTTCAACCAGGTTATCGCTTCCGCATCCTGGCCTAATTCAATACATGCTTCTGCATAATTCAGCGCTACTTCAGTATAACGTATAAATGGCCATGGAATAATCTGTGCGTTTGATTGGTTATCAGCAAGGGCAGGATTAGGATCAATGAACTTCTTTGCCCAATAATGTGTGCGGCTGCCATTCCAGTTTTCCACAACGGATTCGCGGGTATCGATACCATTAATGGTGCCTCCTGCGCCGTCATCATAATAGCCGCTTTGTATTTGATTCGCTGGATCTTTACCGGCTACATCTGCAGGCCTTGGTTTCCAGTCTGCGCCATCATAAAGAATCGTGGCGTAAAAACGAGGATCACGATTGGCATACGGATTTGCCTTTTCTGCAGGAACTGTCCAGTCAAATTTACTGCCATCCATCATTTGATAATCATCAACCAACAACTGAATGGGAGTATTTCCTGACCAGTTATGATAGCCATTTGGTCCGTTATTGATACCATAATGGTTTCCACCCAGCGGCCAGTTATCTTCCTGAGTATACAGTGCTGAAGAACTACGCTGAAAAATTAATTCTACAGCTGCAGAAGCATCACCAATAGCACTTTTACCTCCCATGGCAATAGACTGGTAATTGGCGCTCCCTTCTATGGCAGAAACTGGTGCTGAAAGGTTTAACTTGTATCCTGTCATTGAATCCAAAACAGCTTTGGCGGCGTCTTTAGCAGCTTGCCATCTTGCAGTCCTGTCACCAGCGGGATAAGCCAGCAGTTCAAGGTGTGCGTAACCGCCTAAAACGCTTGAATTTGCTTTTACTGTTGGCCCATCATGCAGGTCGCTTGCTGCATATAACAGCACACGGGCTTTTAGTGCCAAGGCGGCTAATTTTGAAGCTCTGCCGTCCTGGGTGCTTTTGCCATACAGCAGGGTAGCAGCCATGTCCAGGTCCTTTACAATAAATTGTACGCACTCGGCATAAGTATTCCTTGCAATTGTATAATCTTCATTAAGACCATAAGGCTTGTCAATTAGGGGTACACCGCCGTAGATCCTTAGTAACTGCTGGTAATAATAGGCCCTTAGAAAATAAGCTTCCCCTAAAAGCTGGTCTCTAAGTACCTTATTACTAAAAGTAGAAGTGGGCAGGTTGGTAATTGCCACATTTGCAGAACGGATAGCGGTGAACATTGGTCCCCACCTGTAGGTATCGCTCATCCATGCCAGGTTAGATGGTGATTCTGTACCCTGAGTAAAGGTGTTTATATTTCGCCCCGCATGTGTAAACATGGCTTCATCAGTGTAGGCAGCCATTGCCTGCTCTTCAAAACCTCCATACCCAAGGTGGGAATAAACACCGAAAATAAACGCCTGCGAAAGCGGGCCGTCAGCCCAGGTAGCTGCACTGGAAACTGAGTCTAGCGGTTTGGTATTCAAATAATCCTTATTGCAGGAAACTGTGAATACCAGCACCACTGACAGGAATCCAAAAATAAATTTTATCTTTTTCATATTTTATCGTTTAGAATGTTAAACTTAAACCTCCATTAATTGTCCTGGCTTGTGGATAGTACTGTCCACCTTGATTAGTACTTTCCGGATCGTAAATCTTGTATTTATTAAAAGTAACTAAATTAAGCCCGTTGATGAAAAATCGAAGGTTACTGATTTTTATTTTGCTGAGCAGGTTTGCAGGAAGCGTATACCCCAGTTCGAAATTCTTTAAGCGAAGGTAATTTTTATCATATAAATAATAAGTGTTGTTCCCATAATTTCCCCCTGTATAGTAGGTATCGCCTCTACTGGCAAGCCTTGGGTCTGTGCTGCTTGGATTAGTAATGGTCCATTGGTGATCATAAGAATACTTCAGATAGTTGCCAATATCCCCGGATTCTGTTTGAATATGGATAGCAGCTCCTGATGCACCCTGGAATAGGATACTTAAGTCAAAGGATTTATAATGAAGATCAAATGTAATCCCATAATTAAGAGTAGGCACAGTATTCTTATCCAAACGTACCTGGTCGTCAGCTGTAATCTTACCATCATGATTATAATCCACTATTTTCATATCACCAGGAAGCAATTTACCCGTTACCTGGCTGTAATCAATAGTGTTTTTGTCAATTTCAGCCTGGTCCTTGAATGCGCCGGCTGATTGATAAACCAGATAAGCACCGATTGGTTTGCCTTCTTGTCTTTGATAGCTTGGAGCACCAGGGTTTTCATCCATGAACACTACCTTATTATGTGCGTAGCCACCATTTATGCCGGCTCTAAAAAACAGATCTTTGCTAAGTTTGCCGTTATATGCAAAACTGAATTCATATCCATGGTTGTCAACCCTTCCTCCATTTACAGGCGGGAGATACTGCGAAATTCCAGCAGATTCAGGGGTTGAACCGGTTTTTGCAATCAGTATCTGATCGCGTTTGTTTATGAAATACTCCAGTGTAATATCAAGATGATTGTTAAAAATAGTAGCATCCAAGCCTACATTGTAATTAGTTGCTCTTTCCCATGTAAAATTAGGGTTAGCTAAAATATGTTCATTATAAGTAGTAGCTACAGAACCGTTTATTGGATATTGTCCTGAGACGTAGGTAGACAAATAAGCATACTCTCGTAATTCCCCAGCATAATATGCCTGGTCATTACCCATTTGTCCATAAGATGCCCTTAATTTCAGGTTGTTTACCCACGATACTTTAAAGAAATCTTCTTTGTTGATATTCCATCCCAATAATAGCCCTGGGAAAAACCCAAAGCGGTGAGCTGGAGGAAATATATCGGAACCATCATAGCGCCAGACAAATTCAGCCAGGTATTTTTCCTTGTAATTGTATTGGGCACGGCCATAATAACCCAAACGGGCTCTGTTATACAATTTTTTTGGTAGAGAAAGATCGTTTGATGCAACCTGTGTAGCACCACCTGCAAATAATTGGTCAATAGCAGTAGTTATATAATTCCTGCGAAACGCAAGAAATCCTTCACCTTTAAATTCTTCTTTAGTTACACCAGCTATTAAACCAAAGGTGTGGTCACCAATTTTTTTGTCATAGCTTAATATGCCCGTTAGGTTCGTATTTAATACAGTACTGTATGACTGTGATAATCTCGGGTCTGTAAAATTTGACCTGATGGCACCTACCAATTTTGGCGTCACACCATCCGCTTCGTAAGTAACTTTATCCCAGTAATACAATGTCCATGGTGTTTGCCATACTTTTGAAGTCTGGCTATTTTTATCAATGGCACCAGATAAAGTAAGCTTTAACCCGCTTACCCATGGGTTGGTAATATCTATTGAGCCATTTGCCTGTATATAATCTGTTGGATTATTATTGTAACCGGTAGCATTGGTGGTAATTACATAAGGGTTTTGCCCGTTTTCAATATCCGGGCCTGGCTTGCCGTTTGGCCAAACTTCAGGCTCAGTAGGGCGTCCTCTCATCAGCATTCGAAATATAGATCCAGAACTTTCAGTCGGGAAATTCCTGTCTTCTCTCCTTACCATGATACCGAGCGTTGTGCTGATATAATTATTTACTTTGGCTGTAAGGTTTGTTCTAAAATTATATTGATTATATTTTGTAGCAGTATTTTTGTAATAAGCATCCTGTGTCACATAGCCAAGGGAAGAAAAGAATTTTACATTTTCGTTGCCACCGCTTATCTGCAGGTTATGACGGCTTTGGGGTGACCATGTATTAAATGCATCTTTAAACCAATTGGTATTGGGGTGCCCCCATGGATCACTACCATTTGCAAATTTCTTTACGTCATCAGGGCTGTATTGAGCATTTATAGTGGCTACCCCAGCTGCTACCGGCACATACTTTCCTGTTGCCTTAATTGCGGCATCTGCAGCTTTCCATTCTTCAGGATTATTTTTTAAACCATTATAAATGCCAATTTCATTCATAATACTTGCATATTGAGATGCATTGGACATTTCGGGAACCAATGTAGGTTGACTGGCACCATAGTTAAAATCATAAGTGATCTTAGGTTTGCCAGAGTTCCCTTTCTTTGTTGTTACGAGAATTGCACCATTGGCAGCCCTTGCACCATAAATGGCAGCAGATGCATCTTTTAGTACTGAAATAGATTCAACATCTCTTGGGTTTAACCTGCCCAGGCCACCATCCCTGTCAGGAATACCATCAATAACAATAAGTGGGCTGCTGTTCCCCAATGTGTTGGTACCACGGATAGAAATAGTGGCGCCATCATAGCCCGGCTCACCACTTGTTTGAATTACAACAAGACCAGGTAAACGACCCGCCAGTGAGTTCGACATATCTACAGCGGGAGATTTCACCAAAACGTCCCCTTTAATGGCACTTACAGCACCTGTAACGGTTACCTTTTTCTGAGTACCATAACCTACAACAACCACTTCATTAAGCTGGTTAACTTTAACCACCATATCAACAGTAAAATTTTTGTTATTGCCCACTACTATTTCCTGGGTTTCAAAAGCTGCATTAGACATGACCAGCGTGGAATTTTGGTTGGGAACGTCAATAGAAAATGCTCCATTGGCATCTGTTGTAGCCCCTGTTTTGGTACCTTTTACCATTACAGAGGTATTAGGCGCAGGAGCTCCCTTATCGTCTTTGACGATACCGGTAACATGCACTTTGTCCTGGGCCTGAATCCCAATACTGCAAAGAGCAATTAAAGAGATGAGTAGAAATTTTCTGAAGACATCCTCAGGTAAGCGTTTGAACAAATTTCCGCTTCCCGGGTAAAACGAACGTGGTAGCTTTTTCATGATGGCAATTTGGTTTGGTTATTAAAAATATATCAAAAATCTAATAAGTTAAGTGTTGTAATTACACTTATAAAACGGGTAAAATTTTTTAAGTGTTGTAAGTACACTTAAAAAACAGGAAACTTTTTACTTGTTTTATTTAAAAGAATAATCTAATCGGCCCTATAATAAATTAAAAATTGATAGCAATTGTTGGTGTAGTAAAGCAATCTAATTTCAAATATATAAATGTTTACACTGCATTTCAAAATAATTTATTAACATTTGTTTACAATTTACATTTCTATCAGCTATAAAAACTTAATCCTTCTTTCTCTAATATTTTATATTTCTTCTTATCAAATTCATAAAGGAAAGCACCTTTACGGGAAGAAAATGTTTCTTTTTCATTTAATTTTTTTAAAATGTTTAATGAAAGTATTTTTCGGGTAAAATTCCGCTTGTCTAAAGGAGTTTCATAAATGGCTTCATACAATGCTTGCAGTTGCTGCAATGTGAACTTTTGCGGTAATAAGGTAAAACCCGAGGGGTGGGTCGAAACTTTTTCCTGCAATTTTTCCTTAGCCAGTTTAATCATATCAGCATGGTCAAAAACCAATTTAGGTAATGCATCCAGGGGAAACCATTTGGAATTGTGTTCAATCATTAAATTACTGTTGTAATCATCTATTTTTATCAAAGCAAAATAAGCTATTGAAATAACCCTGCCACCTGGGTCCCGGTCAACATCTCCAAAACAGGTAAGCTGCTCCATGTAAATATCAGTAAGGCCTGTCAATTTGTTAAGTATCCTTTTTGCAGCATCATTTACACTTTCTTTATCATTTACAAAGCCACCCATCAGAGCATTTATTCCTTTCCCAGGGTCAAGATCCCGTTTTACCAGTAAGGCTTTTATATGTGAGCCATCAAAACCAAAAATGATACAATCTACTGCTACCAGTATCTTATCACGAATTTTATATTGCTGAATATTCATTTTAATATTTTCAGTTTTTTAATATCTTAATTTTTTCAGTAAGCTTTCAGACAACTAATTACGTTTTGGAGCAAACTGGATGTCTAAAAAATATCAGTGTTATTTATAATGACCGGTATTACTAAAATAGCGCACTGTAAAATCAATCGTTAGCTTCCACTTTTCATATTAAATCAGAAGGCAGATAAGTGAAAAAATAAATATACATCATTTTTCATAAATGTAATAAATACACTTATATTTTTTTTCGGGATAAAACATGCCAGATAATCTAAATAAAAAAATTATACCGTAGAAGTAATTTTGCAGAAAGTATTAAATGATATGTTAGCGGAATAACTTAAGCAATAAAATTCCTGACTATTAAAAAGCATAAAGTTATATAGCTGCCGGAAAATAGGGTGCTAATTTTGCTTTAAATATAGCGGGCATTTCGCAGCGTTTCATTTGTTTGGCTTCCATGAAATAAAGTGTTACATCGCCGGTATTTAAAAGAGAGCCTTCCTGGTTGTAAATTTCAGAATGGAAAACAATTTTATGATGCATCGGTAATTCCCTGAGGGTGGTTTTAACTGTAATCAGGTCGTCGTATTTTGCGGGCCTTAAAAACCGGCTATGGATATCTACAACAGGCATAAAAATACCCATGGCTTCAATATCCTTATAACTATACCCCAGTTGCCTGATGGCATCGCCCCTGCCAATTTCATAAAACTGCGCATAGTGGCCATGATAAACAACACCCATCTGGTCAGTTAGTGCATAATGAATCCTTATTTGCGTTTCTGTTGTGTACATGGTTTAATTTTCTACTGTGCTAACCTTTCATTTCTGCAGTCATTAATAAACTAAATTATTTTCCAATCATTCCGTCTACACTAATTTTTCCAGGACCAATAAATAAAATAGCAATAAAGCCGGCCAAAAATAGAGCTGATATTTCACCATGGCCAAAAACATCCATATTATTTGCTTTGTACAAAGCAACACACATAGTTATTATTAAAGGTATGCAGGCTAATCTTGTAAATAAGCCAAGAATTAAAAATAATGAACAAAAGAATTCAGCAAAAATAACTAACGAAGTGTTAATTGTTGTGCCCATTCCCAGCAGGTTTGGCATGTGTTCGGCCGTTGCACTAAAATGAGTTATTTTTTGATAACCATAAATAACCATCATTAAAATACCCAGCGCTAAACGCAATACAAGCATACCTGCATTTACGGCACCAGCAGTATACTTTGAAGAAAATAATTTTTTCATTTGCACTTTTAGTTTTTGTTAGGTAATCTTTATCATTTTTTTAACAGCGTTACAAATGTACATTCGTTTTTGATTATAGCAGTTATCCACTTATTAACAAAGGGTTTGGAATGGTGTTTGCATAACTGTCAATATAGCTAATTTTACCGCCAGCAATAATGAATGACACAAACAACATGATACAATTAAAATCCTCTATGCTGCTAATTGCAGTTTTGTTTTCCTTTACCTTATTAGCACAACCTACATTTGTTGTTACCGATCCCGAAAAAGGTTTTAAAGAAGCAAAAGAATTATTTATTAAACAGCAGTATGCGCTTGCCTATCCTATTTTACAGGAAGTAAAAGAACAGTTTCCAGAAAAACAAAAAAGCGAAAATACTTACCTGCATGATGATGTAAATTATTATTATATAGTGTGCAGGTTAAAACTGCAATTGCCCGAAGCAGAGGAAGAAGCAAAGCATTACATCGACTGGGTAAATAATCAACCCCGTATTGAATTAATGAGTTATCATTTGGGTAAATTTTATTTTACCAAAAATGATTTTACCAAAGCCATTACCTATTATGAAAAAGCAGCATTGGATAATTTAAGTAATGGAGAAATTGCCGATGCTAAATTTGAAATGGCATATTGCTATTTTAATTTAAAACGTTTTGCAGATGCCAGGCCGCTTTTTAATGAAATTCATCAGTTACCGGATAACAAATATTATATTCCTGCAAATTATTATTACGGTTTTATAAGTTATTACGATCATAATTACAGCGAAGCTTTAAAAGCTTTCAAACTGGTAGAATCGAAGGAAGATTATAAAGGAGTAGTGCCATATTATATTGCGGAAATATTTTATTTTCAAAACAAAAAAGACGAGGCATTACGATACGGAGAAAGTGTATTGAGCAGGGGAGGCTTATTTTATGAAAAGGAAATGAAACAGCTGATGGGGCAGATTTATTTTGAGAAAAAGAATTATACCAAGGCATTACCTCTCCTGGAATATTATATAAGCAAATCCACCAAAGTAAGTAAAGAAGACCTCTATGAATTGAGCTATTGTTATTATGAAACTAAACAATTGATAAAAGCGATCGATGGGTTTAAGCAATTAAGCAATGAACAAGACTCCTTAGGTCAAAATTCAATGTACCTTTTAGGCGATTGTTATTTAAAAACCAATCAAAAAGCAAATGCAAGAACTGCCTTTCAATATTGTGCCAATAACAACAGCAACAAACAGCAGCAGGAAGTTTCTCTTTTTAATTATGCCAAGCTATCGTACGATTTGGGATACCAGGATATAGCTTTAAATGAAATGCAGCGGTTTTTAAATGATTACCCCAACTCGCCCAATATTACCGAAGCAAAAGAAATTTTAGTGGGCCTGTTGGCTAATACCAATAATTTTAAAGATGCGCTTAGTTTGTACGAATCGTTTGCTAACCCCACGGCTTCCATGCAAAAAATTTATCCCCGCATTTTATATGGCAGGGCAGTTGAATACATGAACGATCAGCAGATACTAAAGGCAGAAGATTTATTTGAAAAAATTTTAAAACTGCCTGAATCTAACGTTACCGCCTATGCTAATTTCTGGCTGGGAGAGATTGCTTACCGTCTTGTTGACTATGATGCCGCCATACGGCTTTTATCTGCTTATTTGCAAAGCGGTGCCATTACAAGGGGGGAAGCAAACTCCACAACAGCAAAATATAATCTTGGTTATTGCTGGATGAAAAAGGAAAATTATAAACAATCATTAGGATATTTTGAAGCCGTTGCCAAATCAAATACTACTTCCTCTTCGGTAGAACAGGATGCGTATGTACGCACCGCTGATTGTTATTATATGTTAAAAGATTTTAGCAAGGCTAACACCATGTACGAAACCATAATAAATAATGCCTTGCCGCAAAGCGATTATGCTATGTTTCAAAAAGCAATGATTGCCGGAATAAAAAATTCTGCTACTAAAATTTCTATTATTAACACGCTTAACCGCCAATATCCACAAAGCAGCTTAATACCTGATGCTACTATGGAAATTGCCAAAACGTATATGGCAGATGAAAAATTCAGAGATGCAATTCCTTACTTGAATAAAGTATTAATTGATGCTAATGCAGGCGGGTTGAAACCAAAAGCCTATTTAAACCTTGGCCTTAGTTATTACAATCTTGATAATAGCGAACAGGCATTAAATAACTACCTGCATTTAATTGAACAGTACCCTCAGTCTGTAGAAGCAGATGAGGCCCTGGTAAATATAAAAAATATTTATGTTGAAGCAGGCAAGCCAAATGAATATGTTGAACTGATGCGAAAAAATGGCAAAAATATTTCTGCTACAGAAGTAGATGGCATTACTTATAATGCGGCTGAATTAAAGTATAATAACAACGATTGTGTCGGTGCTATTGTAGGTTTTAATAATTACATATCGAAATTCCCTTCTGGTGAATTTATA